>NZ_LSJW01000222.1:0-5187 GCF_001557335.1 Microbacterium sp. CCH5-D1 | reverse complement strand
TCTCGATCGTCAGCTCGCCGGCTCGGACCAGCACGCTCGCACGCATGGTCGTCGGCAGTTCAGTGCGCTTCATCGGGCTCCTCGTGGTGCGTGTGCAGTCGCGCGGTCGTGATTGCTCGACCGACATTAGCCATGCGTGACGGATGAGACAACCAGGTGCTCAGATGAGCGCAAGCGGTCGGATCCGGATATGCTGATCGGACTTGGCGGCGTGAGAGGAAGAGGCGACATGGGACCCGATGAGCTGGTGCGGATCTCGCACGTCGCACGCCGGCATTACCTCGAAGGGCGGACGAAGATCGAGATCGCGGAAGAGCTCGCGCTCTCGCGCTTCAAGATCGCCCGGATGCTGGAGGATGCGCTCGAGCAGGGGCTGGTCAAGATCACGATCGAGGCGCCGGACTCGCTCGATCTCGACCTGTCGATGCAGCTGCGCGCTCGGTTCGGCCTCACACGCGCTCTCGCGGTGATCACCCCGGGGACGACGCCCGAGCTGATCCAGGACCGATTGGGTCGTGCCGCCGCCGACCTGCTCAGCGAGATCGTCACCGACGGCGACGTGCTCGGGCTCACGGCCGGTCGCACCCTGACCGCGATGGCCGGGCACCTGCGCACCCTGGCGACGTGCGAGGTCGTCCAGCTCGCCGGGGTCGCCGCGCCGACGCCCGAGAACGGCGTCGAGGTGATCCGCCAGGTGAGTCGGATCTCGGGCGGTCGCTCCCGCGCCATCTTCGCGCCCCTGCTCGTGGAGACCGCAGCGACCGCCTCCGCTCTGCGGCGCGAACCCGGCATCATGGAGACCTTCCGCCGGTTCGACTCGGTGACCAAGGCCGTCGTCGCGGTCGGATCGTGGAGTCCGCCCGACTCTCAGCTCTACGACAATGCGGGGAGGGCGGGCGCGCTCGACGAGTTGCTCGCCGCCGGCGTCAAGGCGGAGATCTGCGCGACGCTCATCGACGAGAACGGAGCCGTGGTGGGGTCGGTGGCCGAGCGGTCGCTCGCGGTGTCCACCGAGCAGCTGCGGCACATCCCCGAGGTGATCGCGGTGGCAGGCGGCCCGTCGAAGACAGGTGCCGTCATCGCTGCGCTGCGTTCCGGGATCGTCGACTCCCTGGTGACGGACGCGGCTCTCGCCCGACGGCTGCTCGAGTCGCCGGTCTGAGCGCGACCTGCGCACCGCATCAGCGCGGGGCGGGTTCGTAGTTGCGCAGCTCGGTGGAGGCGCGCACCATGCGGCGCAGGTCGGCGAGGCCTCCGTGCACTGCGCCGTGCGCACGGGCCTGCACCAGGAGGTTCCCCATCGATGTGGCCTCCGATGGCCCGGCCGTCACCGTCCGGCCGGAGCGATCCGCGACCGCCTGGGCGAGGATCGACGACTCGGAGCCGCCCCCGACCAGATGGATCACCCGCACGTCCACGCCCGAGAGCGTCGCCGCTTCCTCGACCTGCCGGGCGACGAAGGCGCCGAGGCTCTCCAGCACCAGCCGCACCACTCCGGCGCGGTCGGTCGGCATGCGTCCGCCGGACTCGGCCACGAGTTCGGCGATGCGCGCGGTCATCTGCCCCGGTCGCAGCAGGCGGGGGTCGCCGGTGTCGACCAGCACTCCGGCGCTCGGGGCGGCGTCCGCACGGGCCAGCAGGTCGCGGCGGGCGGCTGTGCTGCGCGCCCCCCAGCCGTCGAGCCCCCATTCCCGCATGCATTCGTTGACGATCCAGAGTCCCGCGGCGATGCGCAGGAACCGTACGGTGCCGTCGAGGCCGAGCTCGTTCGTGAAACCCGCTTCGCGGGCGCGGTCGCTGGTGATGAGGTGATCGACCTCGACGCCGGTGAGGATCCAGGTGCCGCACGAGACGTACGCGAAATCCTGATCGCGGGCTGGCACGGCGATCACCGCGCTCGCGGTGTCGTGTGAGGCCACGGCGGTGATGTCGGTCGCGTCCCCGGGGGCGAGGATCCCCTCGGAGACACGGCCGGTCACCGTGCCGGGGGAGACGACGTCGGGGAAGATCCTCGACGGCAGGCCCAGAGCCTCGATCCGGCTGACATCCCAGCCGCCGCCGCGGGGGAGTGCGAGGCCGGTGCTGGAGACGTTCGTGGCCTCGGCGACGTCCGCGGCGCCGAGCCAGCGTCCGAGCAGATCGGGCATCAGCAGCATCTGCTGCACGGTGTCGAGGCGTCCGGCCTCCCGGTCGGCCGCCAGCTGATAGATCGTCATGATGGGGAGCGCGGTGACCCCGGTCGTGCGGAAGGCCTCGGCGGCGGGCAGGATCTCCTCGACGATCGGGAAGCTGCGCTCGGTGCGGGCGTCGCGCTGATGGAAGGGAGCATCGAGGAGACCGTCGTAGCCGAGCAGGCCGTAGTCGCCCGACCACGCGTCGACGCCGATGCTGGTGAAGGCCGGCCCCTCCCTGCGCAGCCGGGTGAGGCCGACGAGTGCATCTCGATACAGCCGTTGCGCGTCCCACCGCAGGCCGAGCTCATCCGTGAACGCACGGTTGCGGAACCGGTGCACCCCGTCGATCCGCAACCGCTCGCCGTCGACGGTCGCGCTCACGACACGACCGCTGGACCCGCCGAGATCGACGGCGGCAGCTCGGAAGGTCGCCGAGCCGAGGGGCAGTTCGGGCATGCCACTCAGCCTATGGCCGGGCCTCTGGTTCGGGCCTATGGTCCGGTGAGCCCTCAGACGCTGGTGTATCCCCCGTCGATGAGGATGCTCTGCCCCACGACATAGCTCGAGCGCTCGCTCGCGAGATAGACCAGCAGGTCGCCGAGCTCTTCGGGTTGTCCCATGCGCCCCGCCGGGATGCGCCGTACCCACTCGTCGGCCATCTCGGGGTTCTCCGCCACGAAGTCCCTGGTCATGTCGCTGGCGAAGTATCCGGGGGCGATCGCGTTGACGCGGATGCCGAGAGGCCACCATTCGATCGCCGCGCTCTTCGTGAACATCGACACCGCGGCCTTCGAGGTGTTGTAGGCGGCCTGGGTCTGCGGGATGTTCACGGCGAACGCCGACATCGACGACACGTTGACGATGCTGGCCGGGTTGCCGCGGTCCGCCTCGACGTGCCGGCGTGCGAACTCACGGCTCGTGACGAAGGTGCCGGTGACGTTGACGTCGAGCACCCGCCGCCAGTCGTCCGTGCTGGTGTCGAGGAGGGGCGTGCCCGATGTGATGCCGGCGCTGTTGACGAGCACGTCTGCCGCGCCCAGCCGCTCGCCGATGATGTCGAAGGCGGCGGCGACGGATGCCTCAGAGGCGACATCGACGCTGACGCCCAGGCAGCGTCGACCCGAAGCGGACTCCAGGGCATCGGCGGCTTCGGCGACGGTGTCGAGGCGGTCGAGGAGTGCGACCTCGGCGCCCCCGGAGGCGAGGGCCTCGGCCATGGCGTAGCCGAGGCCCCGCGCTCCGCCGGTGACGACGGCCACGCGGCCGAGGAGTGGTTCCGTGGTGTTTCCGAGCATGAGCAGAGCCTAGCGGGGGCGCTCAACCTGGAACAGTCACCGCTCATATGAGCGCGCGCGATCGAGGTCGCTGGTCGCGCGATCCGTCTCATCGCGCGCACCGGATAGATTCCTCCCATGGCTCTTTCCGGCAATCTCGAGGCGCAACGACGCCGAGACGAACTCGTCGAACTCGCCAACGGCCCCCAGGGTGTGATGATCGAGGCTGCGGCCGAGCTCTTCGCGGTGTCGTCGATGACGATCCGTCGAGACCTGCTCGAACTCGAGGCGGAGGGTCGTGTGCGCCGCGTGCGCGGCGGGGCGACGGCGGCGCCGCGCGCCCGCCCCTTCGATGCGCGTCGGGCCATCAGGGCCAGCGCGAAGCGAGCGATCGCCGAGAAGGCCCTGCGCCTCGTCCCCGCCCAGGGGAGTGTCGCCTTCGATGCCTCCTCGACGGTCAACATGCTCGCGTCGGCGATCGGGCCGCGCGCAGGGCTCACCGTCTACACGAACTCGTTCGAGTCGTTCCAGGTGCTGCAGCCGCTGGACGGCGTCACCGCGGTGATCTCCGGCGGCACGGCCGAGCCCACCACGGGCAGTCTCGTCGGGCCGATCGCCCGCCGGAGCATGCGCTCGGTCTACTTCGACGCGTTCTTCTCCTCGGCGGATGCGCTCGACGGCGCCGACGGCACGTCCGAGGTGTCGGTCGAAGAGGCCGAGCTGAAGCAGGCGATGGCCGCGAACGCCGGAACGACGGTCGTGTGCGTCGACTCCAGCAAGCTCGGCCGTCGCTCGGTGGCCCGCGCGCTCGACGGCGATGAGATCTCCGTGCTGATCACGGAGCTCGATCCCGCGGACGAGCGGCTGGATGCCTTCCGAGGGATCGCGGACATTCTCTGATCACCGGAACCCTTCTTCTTGACGTCGGTTCGTGTTATCTTTCACATGAAGTAACAGTATGAGTGTGCACGGTCGTGTGCACCGCCCCTGTCTTGGAGAGTCATGACCAACGCCACCGCCGCCGCTCTGATCGCCCGGTCGAACCGCCTCGGCGCCGACCCGAAGAACACCAACTACGCCGGCGGGAACACCTCCGCGAAGGGCACCGAGATCGATCCGGTGACGGGGCAGCCGGTCGAGCTGATGTGGGTCAAGGGTTCGGGTGGCGACCTGGGCACGCTGACCGAGCAGGGCCTCGCGGTGCTGCGCCTCGACCGCATGCGCGCTCTCGTCGACGTGTACCCCGGGCTCGACCGCGAGGACGAGATGGTCGCCGCGTTCGACTACTGCCTGCACGGCAAGGGCGGGGCTGCGCCGTCGATCGACACCGCCATGCACGGCCTGGTCGACGCCGCCCACGTCGACCACCTGCACCCCGACTCGGGCATCGCGATCGCCACCGCGGCCGACGGAGAAGCGCTGACCGCGAAGATCTTCGGTGAGAAGGTCGTCTGGGTGCCGTGGCGGCGGCCCGGCTTCCAGCTCGGACTCGACATCGCCGAGATCAAGAAGCAGAACCCGCAGGCGATCGGCTGCATCCTCGGCGGACACGGCATCACCGCCTGGGCCGACACCTCGGAGGAGGCGGAGGCGAACTCCCTCTGGATCATCGACACCGCAGCCGCCTACATCGCGGAGAACGGCAAGGCCGATCCGTTCGGCGGCGTCCGCTCGGGCTTCGAGGCCCTCCCGGCTGGGGATCGGCCTTGCCGTTCTCCGCGATGTAGGCGGCTGCGGTG
>NZ_LSJW01000221.1:0-4669 GCF_001557335.1 Microbacterium sp. CCH5-D1 | reverse complement strand
GTGTGTGAGGGAGGGGTATGAGCGGGGAGGGAGAGGTCTCAGCCGCGCAGCCAGGCCTCGAGCTGGGGAACCAGCGTCGAGAACTCGGCGGCGCGGAAGGTCGGGGTGGCGTCAGGGTCGGAGAATCCGCCGATCAGCGCGGTCGCATGGCCGCGGGCGTGCGCGGGGGCGAGGTCGTTGTGCCAGATGTCGCCGATGCTCAGCACCCGGGCGTCCGCGGGGAGCTCGGCGAGCACGGCCTCGAGCCCCCGGGGCTTGCCGGCACCGGTGACGATCCGGTCGAACAGTCCGCGAAGCCCGAGGGTCTCCAGCGCGTCGACGATGCGGATGGCCGGAGCGTTCGTGACGAGGATCCGCTCGGCGTCGACCGAGGAGAGGAACTCGGCGAGCCCGTCCGGTGCGGTGATCGGGGCATCGGCAGTGCCGAGCTGCGCACGACTGGCGAGATAGGCGTTGCTCAGGAGACGGGCATCCGCTCCCCTGGCTTCGGCGACCCGGCGCACCGCGTCGTAGCCGTCGAGCGCATCCCCGTCGGCTGCGGCGAGGACCGCGCGGACGTCGTCGAGGAAGGTGACATCGTCACCGAGGCCGGCAGCGACCTGCTGGGCGTAGGCGAGGACCGGACCGTCGCCGAGGGCGATCGTGCCGTCGAAATCGAAGAGGAGGATGGAGTTCACGGAGTTCTTTCTGTGGGGACGCTCCGTCCATGATGAGGAACGATTGTGGACAGAAAGTCCCGAACGCGTGAACGCCGTGTGAACAATCCGTCCACTCCACTCGCGTATGGTGAGCGCCGTGTCCGAACTCGAACAGCTCACGCATGCGGCGCACCTCGCCGCCGACGGATCCGACGCCGGTGCACGCTCCGCCCTCCATGCGCTCCCCTGGCTGGCATCCGCGATCCACGACGACCGCGCGGCCGGCCGCTTCGCCGTGTGGGGGCGGTCGTCGGTGATCGACGAGAACACGGGTGCGGCGGTCATCCCCCGCGCGCTGTTCGAGGAACTGCACGGGCACGCGGACATCGCCGCAGACTGGCCGCTCGGCAACGCGGGAGTGCTGCACTGCTACGGCTACCTGCTGTCGCTGGAGCCCACGCCCTACGGCCTCAAGCGCGAACGCTGGACCGAGGGCGCGCTGGCTCGGGCATGCCACCTGCCTCCGGACGCGTTCCGCCCCTGGGGCGAGGGGCCGACGCTGCTCGCGCGAGCGACCGCCGCCGCATCCGCACTCCTCGCCACCCCCTCTGCCGGCGCGACCCAGGTGATCGACGCCCGCGAGGCCAGGCTGGCCCTCGGTGCAGTGCAGGGCCCGACCGCGCTCGCCTACGCCGTCGCGCCGACCGCAGGCACCACCCCTCTGCTGGTCACGATGTTCCCGGTCGCCGATGCGACCATCCCCCTCACGGAGTTCCTCGCGGATCCGTGCCTGCGCTGGAACGCGGTCTAGCCTCCCCGGCTCCGACGCCTCCGGTCGCGCTTCGTACCGCCCGCGCGGCTTCTGAACGGCAGCAACTGCGACCGGAGCAGGGGGGTCAGGAGCGGACCCGAGCGCGATCAGCCAGCAGCGCTCGGCAGCGGATGACGTCTTCAGCGGTCTGCGCGATCAGCGCGTCGACGCGGTCGAAGCGCAGGGTCGGGCGCAGGAGTGCAACGAGGGTCACGAACAAGCGCCGGCCGTACAGCTCGAGATCCGCATCGTGGAGGTGCACCTCGACACGTCGCGCACGGTCGCCGTCGAACGTCGGATTCGCACCGACGCTCACGCTCGCCGCCCAGAGCGGCTGATCGTCGTCGATCCGCGCCCAGGCCGCGTAGATCCCGTCCTCAGGGAGGTCTCCCTCGTCCATTTCCAGGTTCGCCGTCGGGAAGCCGAGCTCACGCCCCCGGCCGTCACCCGGGACGACCATTCCGACGATCGCCCCGAGCGGCGGAGCGCTCACGCGCTCTCGGGCGCGGCGATGGACCGGTAGCGGCTCTGGTGGAAGACCAGGGGCTCGACATCGTCGAAGAGCGTGACGTCGGCGATCTCGTACAGGGCGATCTCGTGATCCCCGCCGTCGAACGTGCTGTGCAGGCGGCAGGTGAGCCAGAGCGCCGCATCCGCGATCAGCACGGCTCCCCCGTCGGTGCGCTGCCACTCGTGTCCGCCGAACCGGTCGCCCTCACGCGCCGAGAGCGAGCGGCTGAGTGGCTCATGGTGCGCGGCGAGCACGCTCATGCCGAGCTCGGGCACCGTGCGCAGCACCGGCCAGGTCTTCGACGTGCGGGCTGCGCTGATCGCGACGAGTGCAGGTTCGAGCGAGATCGAGGTGAAGGAGTTGACCGCCATCCCGACGGCTCGATCGTCGATGTGCGCGGCGAGGGCCACGACACCGGTCGGATACACCGAGAAGGCCCGGCGGAGGGCGAGGTCGCGCGGCACGGCGTCGGTCACGGCAGTCGTCATTTCGGCTTCCTTTCGTTAGTCAACTTTGCCTAGTATTGATAATAGGCAACTTTGATCATGCAAACAACAGGAATGTGCGAGGCCAGCCGTTAGCATGAGGGTCATGTCGACCACCCGCCTCGTCGTCCTCGGCGCCGTGAAGCAGTTCCAGCCCGTGCACGGATACTTCCTTCGCCGCGAGCTCATGACGTGGCATGTCGACGAATGGGCGCACATTCAGCCCGGATCGATCTACAACGCCCTGCGTGCCCTCGAGGTCGACGGGTACATTGCCGAGAGCGGCACCGAGGCCGAGGGCAAGCGCCCCGCCCGCACGACGTACCGCATCACTCCGGCCGGCGAGGTCGAGCTGCAGCGGATGCTGCGCGAGAACCTCTGGAACGTGGCGGCCTTCGACACGCAGGCGATCATGACCGTGGCCTCGTTCATGTTCGTGCTGAGCCGGCAGGAGGTGATCGCCGGCCTCGAGCACCGCCTCATCAAGAGCGACGCGATCATCACGCAGAACGGCTTCGATGTGCAGGACACCCTGCGCTCCGAGACGACACCGAAGTACGTGCGGGAGATCTTCGACCTCTCCACCGCCCGTCTCACCGCCGAGAAGCAGTGGCTGCTCGACCTGCTGGATCGTCTGCGCGCCGGCGAGTACACCTTCGCCGGCGAGACGGCCGAGAGCGCGGCAACGGCTGACGCTGCCGCGTCGGACTGACCTCAGCGCGACGCCACGAGCGCCGCGATCGAGGTGGGCGAGAGAGCAGTCGTCGTCGCGCCGCGGTGCTGGGCGACGACGGCGCCGGCAGCGCAGGCGCGGATCAGCGCCGCTTCGATGGCAGCCCCCTGAGCGAGCGCAGCTGCCAGTGCCCCGCAGAACGCGTCACCGGCGCCGGTCGTGTCCACCGGATCGATCCGGAAGGCGTCGACGTGCAGCGGGTCGTCTCCGGCCCGGTGCAGCGTCACTCCCCCGGCACCTCGGGTGAGGACCACGAGCCCGGCACCGGCGGCGTACAGCCGGTCGATGCCGCCGAGCTCGGCGCACTCGGTCTCGTTCACGACCAGCACATCGACGTCGGCGAGCATCCCGATCGTCGCCGCGTGTGCGGGCGCGGCGTTCAGGATCGTCAGCGCTCCCGCTGCGCGGCCGGCCCGCAGCGCCGCCGCCACGCTCGCGAGAGGAACCTCCAGCTGAGCGAGGACGACCGCGGCGCCCTCGACCCCGGCGACCGCGTCATCGGCGCCGAGCTCACCGTTCGCGCCGGCCGCCACGATGATGCTGTTGTCCCCGTCGTCGAAGGCCAGCACATGGGCGACACCGGTCGGGGCGACGGCGCTTCGGCGCAGGGCCGCCTCTACTCCGGCATCCGCCAGCGTCCGCTGCAGCACGTCGCCGGCCTCGTCCGTTCCGACGACCCCGCAGAACCGCGTGGACGCCCCGCTGCGGGCGGAGGCGACGGCCTGATTCAGCCCCTTACCTCCGCAGAAGCGGCCACCGGCCCGGCCGAGCAGGGTCTCACCGACGAGCGGGGGGCGCGAGACCTCGACCACGAGATCGAGGTTCGCGCTCCCCACCACGGCGACGCCGGCGAGGGTGTCAGACACGCGACATCGTCCGCCGGTACTGCGAGCCCGTGTGCGACTCTGCGAGCGCGGGCGTGGGCGTGCCGATCAGGCGCTCGCGCAGCGACTGCGGCTCGGACGAGGGCTCCGCGATCGCGCCGCGCTCCTTGAGGATCGGCAGCACGTGCTCGATGAAGTCGACGGTCGAGGCCGGCGGGATGACGGGGGCGAACAGGAACCCGTCGAGGTCGGCGCCGTCGGCGAGCTCGATCATCCGGTCAGCGACCTGCTCCGGGGTGCCGACGATGGGGCGGGCTCCGACGCCGTGCGCGTGCCAATCCCCCAGCACATCGCCGACGGTCTTGTCCGCGAAGCGGGCGACCTGCGTCTGCGAGAGTTCGGTGCTGAGCTCCGACATCGGCGTGTTCGGCGCGTACGCCGAGAGGTCGAGGCCGGTGAACCATGCATAGGAGGCGACCGTGACATCGGGGTTCTGCGCGTCGGCGACCTCGGCGTACTTGCGCCGGGCCTCCTCCTCGGTGCTGCCGACGACCGCGGCGAACGCCGACATGATCTTGACCTCGTCGGCCCCGCGACCGTTCTTGACGGCCTCCTCGCGGATCGCACTCGAGTGCGCACTGAGCTGTTCGACCGAACCGCTGCCGAC
>NZ_LSJW01000220.1:0-16434 GCF_001557335.1 Microbacterium sp. CCH5-D1 | reverse complement strand
CCTGAGCGACGGTGATGACCGCCACGACCAGTGCTCCCGACCAGCCCGCGAGCTCTCGCACCCAGACCCGCCGCATGGGCCAACTCTCGCACGATCGTGCAACTGTGGACCGCAGGAACCTCTCGCGCCGGTAAACTGGTCTGACACCCGCCCGCCTGTGCCGAAATGGCCGACGAGCCCTGAGGGAGCCGCGTATATGCTGATGCTCCTCGCTGTGTTCCTCCTCGGGTCGCTGCTGATGCCCGTTCTGGTGCGCTGGCTCGGAGCTCAGGCCTTCGCCATCGCCGCCCTCGTTCCGGCAGCCGCCTTCGTGCACGCGCTCGTCATGACGCCGCGGGTGCTCGACGGCCCCGTCCCGTTCGAATCGGTCGAGTGGATCCCGCAGCTGAGACTCAACCTCTCCATGAACATGGACGTGCTCGGCTGGGTGCTCACGCTGATCGTCACCGGCGTCGGCGCGCTCGTGCTTCTCTACTGCCGCTGGTACTTCTACGAGGACTCCGCGGGGGTCGGCCAGTTCGCCGGTGTCCTGCTCGGCTTCGCCGGGGCGATGTACGGGCTCGTGCTCACCGACGACCTCGTGATGCTCGTCATGTTCTGGGAGGTCACGAGCATCCTCTCCTACCTCCTCATCGGCCATTACCGTCGGCGCGCTGCCAGCCGTCGTGCCGCACTGCAGGCGCTGCTCGTGACGACGCTCGGCGGTCTCGTGATGTTCGTCGGCGTCGTGCTGCTCGTCGTCGACACGGGCACCTCGAGCATCCGCGAGATCCTCGAGCTCGCGCCCAGTGGGCCGCTCATCGACGCCGCGATCGTGATGCTCCTGATCGGGGCCATCAGCAAGTCTGCGCTGTTCCCCTTCCACTTCTGGCTTCCGGGTGCCATGGCGGCACCCACCCCGGTCAGCGCCTACCTGCATGCGGCCGCGATGGTGAAAGCCGGCATCTACCTGATCGCCCGCTTCGCCCCGATCTTCGCGTTCAGCACGACATGGCGACCGATCGTCATCACGCTCGGCATCGTCACGATGCTGCTCGGCGGAATCCAGGCGCTTCGGGAGACCGACCTCAAGCGCATCCTCGCCTTCGGCACCGTGAGCCAGCTCGGCTTCTTCGCGATCGTCGTCGGCTACGGCACGCAGGCGACCGCCCTCGCCGGTCTCGCCCTGGTCATCGGCCACGCGCTGTTCAAGTCGGCGCTGTTCCTCATCGTCGGTGTGATCGACCGCCAACTGTCGACCCGTGACATCAACGAGCTCTCCGGTGTCGGTCGGCAGGCGCCCGTCATGGCCACAGCGGCATTCATCTCCGTCGCCTCCATGGCGGGTATCGCCCCGACCATCGGCTTCGTCGCCAAGGAATCGACGCTCACCGCGCTCCTCGACGACGCGCAGGGCGGCTCCGCCTGGGGTCTCGTCGCGCTGATCGGGATCGTCCTCGGTTCCATGCTGACTGCGGCATATGGCGTGCGCTTCCTCTGGGGTGCGTTCTGGAAGAAGCGCGACGACCAGGGCCAGCAGCTTCCCGACACCGCATGGCCCGATCCGCCGGTGGGCTTCCTGTCCGCGCCGATCATCCTCGCGGGGGTCACCCTCGCCACCGGCATCGGCGCTCCCGCCCTGGACACCGCTCTGCAGGGATACGCCCTCACGGCGACCCCCGGCCTCGATCACTCCGGGGAAGCCGTCGAGGGCCCTGGCCACTTGGCGCTCTGGCACGGCTTCGAACCGGCGCTGGGCATCTCGATCCTGTCGATCCTGCTCGGCATCGGGCTGTTCCTGCTCACCCGCAGGACCGCCTGGGACCGCAAGGCTCGCATCCTGCGCTTCACCGCGGCCGACGTGTACTACTTCGTCATGCGCGGCGTCGACCGTCTCTCGGTGCTCAGCACGACGCTCACGCAGCGCGGCTCGCTGCCCGTGTACGTCGGCACCATCTTCGTGGTGTTCGTCGCCGCCGAGGTCACGGCGCTGATCGCGAGCGACATCGATCGGTACAACCTGTCCCTCTGGCACACTCCGGCGCAGATCGCCGTCGCGCCGATCATGGCGATCGCCGGCATCTTCGCGGTCCGTGCGCGCAAGCGCTACACCGGCGTGGTGCTGGTCTCGGTCACTGGACTCGGAATGGTCGTGCTCTTCGCGACGAGCGGCGCTCCCGACCTCGCGCTCACGCAGATCCTGGTCGAGACGGTCACGATGGTCACCTTCGCCCTCGTGCTGCGTCGTCTTCCCGCGCGCATGGGCGAGCACAACGCCTCGGTCGGGCGCATCCCCCGCGCCCTGCTGGCCATCGGCGTGGGCGTCACGATGGCCTTCGTGGCCGTCGTCGCCACCCAGTCCCGCGTCGCCGACCCGATCTCGGAGGCGTTCCCGAAGCTCGCGTACGAGATCGGCCACGGCAAGAACGTCGTCAACGTGGCACTCGTCGATCTGCGTGGCTGGGACACCATGGGCGAGCTCTCGGTGCTCGTGCTCGCCGCGACGGGCGTCGCCTCCCTCGTATTCGTCACGCACCGCGCCGATCTGCTGGCCGCCACCAAGAACCTGCCGCGAGCCACGCGCAAGGCCGCGCGCAGCCGCCCCCTCGTCGAGACGACCGAGGGCATCCGCTTCCAGACGTCCGAGAACGAGAGCAGCCCGCGGGCATGGCTCGTCGGCGGCCAGAAGATGAAGCCCGAGAACAGGTCGATCCTGCTCGAGGTGATCGTCCGCATCCTGTTCCACACGATCATCGTGGTGTCGATCTTCCTGCTGTTCTCCGGGCACAACCTGCCAGGTGGCGGGTTCGCCGGCGGTCTCGTCGCGGGTATGGCGCTGGTGATGCGCTACATCGCCGGCGGTCGCTGGGAGCTGGGAGCCGCGGCCCCGACGGACGCGGGACGCCTCCTCGGCACCGGCCTCATCCTGGCCGTCGGCACGGCCGTGGTGCCCCTGTTCTTCGGCCTCGCCCCCTTGACCAGCACGTTCTGGGAGTGGGAGATCCCGCTCATCGGACACATGGAGTTCGTCACGTCGACCATCTTCGATGTGGGCGTCTATCTCGTCGTGATCGGACTCGTGCTCGACGTGCTCCGCAGCCTCGGGGCCGAGGTCGACCGTCAGGCCGCCCTGCGCACCACGCCCGGTCCTGAAGGATTCCTCTCGCGGGGCGGGAGGAGCAGCTGATGGATGTCTCCCTCACCCTGATCGTCATCATGGCCATCCTCTTCGCATGCGGTGTCTACGCGATGCTGGAGCGCAGCCTGACCCGCGTGCTGATCGGCTTCCTGCTGCTCGGCAACGCCACCAATCTGCTGCTGCTGATCGTGATGGGCGTGCCGGGCAACGCCCCGTTCTTCGGTACCGAGGGTGAGATGAGCGACCCCCTCCCGCAGGCGCTCACCCTCACGGCCATCGTGATCACGTTCGCGGTCTCGGCCTTCCTCCTCGCACTGATCTATCGCTCCTGGCAGCTCGGACAGGCCGACACGGTCGAGGACGACGAGGCAGACATCGCCCTGCGCGAGCGCACCGATGCCGACGAAGACCTCATGGACGACGAATCCGAGACGGACGACGACGAGGCGACCACGGACTTCGTCGGCGTGCAGACCGCGCCGATCACGGTGCTGCACATGCGGGACCACCCCTCCATCCACGACGATGCGCCGTATGACGCTCCGACCGGTTGGGGGAGCGAACCCTCTGCTGCGGACGAGGGTCGAGAACCGCGCCCCGACGAACCCGATGACCACGACGAGAACGAGGAGGGCAGGCCATGACCGCCCTCGTCCCCCTCCTCGTCGCACTGCCACTGCTCGGTGCCGCCGTCACTCTCGTGTTCGGCCGGAACGCGCGCCTCCAGGTCGTCGTCACCGTCGCCACCCTCGCCGCCGTCTCGATCATCGCCGCCGTGCTCCTGGTCGTCGTCGATTCGGGTGCTCCGCTCGCGGTGTCGGTCGGCGGATGGCCCGTTCCGTTCGGCATCGTGCTCTATGTCGACCGGCTCGCCGCGCTCCTGGTGCTGATCTCCAGCATCGTGCTGCTCGCGGTGCTGCTCTTCTCCATCGGCCAAGGTGCGGCGGACGGCACCGACGAGACGCCGATCTCCATCTTCAACCCGTCGTACCTGATCCTCGCGGCCGGTATCTTCAACGCCTTCATCGCCGGGGACCTGTTCAACCTGTACGTCGGATTCGAGATCCTGCTCGTCGCCTCCTACGTGCTGATCACGCTGGGCAGCACCGAGTCCCGTATCCGCACCGGCGCGGTCTACATCGTCGTCTCGCTGGTCTCGTCGATCCTGTTCCTCGCCTCGATCGCCATGATCTACGGCGCGCTCGGCACGGTCAACATGGCCCAGATCGCCGAGCGGATGTCGGAGCTCCCCCAGGAGACGCAGCTGGTGCTGCACCTGATGCTCGTGGTGGCCTTCGGCATCAAGGCTGCCATCTTCCCGGTGTCGTTCTGGTTGCCCGACTCGTACCCGACCGCTCCGGCCCCGGTCACCGCCGTGTTCGCCGGCTTGCTGACGAAGGTCGGCGTGTATGCGCTGATCCGCACCGAGACGCAGCTCTTCGCCTCGAACAGCATCGACACCCTGCTGCTGATCATCGCGCTCGCGACCATGATCGTCGGAGTGCTCGGCGCCGTGGCGCAGGCAGAGCTCAAACGAATCCTGTCGTTCACGCTGGTCAGCCACGTGGGCTACATGATCTTCGGGCTCGCGATAGCGACGCCCGCCGCTATCGGCGCGACGGTGTACTACATCGTTCACCACATCGTCGTGCAGACAACGCTGTTCCTCGCCGTCGGGCTCGTGGAACGCCGAGCGGGAAGCACGTCGATCCTGCGGGTCAAGGGGCTGCTGAAGGTCGCCCCGGTCATCGCGGTGCTGTACTTCGTTCCCGCGATCAACCTCGGCGGCCTGCCACCCTTCTCGGGGTTCATCGGCAAGTTCGCGCTGTTCGAAGCTGCGGCCTCCGTCGGGACTCCGATCATGATCGTGCTGATCTTCGGCGGTATCATCACCTCGCTGCTGACGCTGTACGCGCTGATGCGCGCCTGGAACCTCGCCTTCTGGCGCGAGGAGGAGGACTCCACCGAGACCGAGGGCCGCATCTCCTACCTGGGTAACGCCCCCGCCGCCGACGAGCAGCAGGAGCGTCGCCGCATCCCGAAGATCATGACCCTCGCGACCGGAGGCATGGTCGCTGTGACCCTCGCTCTGACCGTGTTCGCCGGTCCCCTGTACGCCCTCTGCGACCGCATCGGCGCCGGACTGCTGCAGCCCGTGAGCCTCGTGCAACTGGAAGACGAGGTGGGCTGATGGCGCGTGACACCCGGCGTCACCTGTGGCGCGACATCCGCGTGCAGCTGCCGTTCCTCGCGTGGCTCGTCGTGCTCTGGATGCTGTTGTGGGCGCAGTTCACGGTGCTGTCGTTCCTCACGGGACTCGTCGTCGCGATCTTCGTCACCCGCGTGTTCCGCCTGCCGACCGTCGCGCTCTCCGGCCGGATCAACCTCTGGTACGCGGCGCTCTTCGTGGTGCAGTTCCTGTTCGCCGTGCTGAGCGGCGCCCTCTCGGTCACCGTGCAGGTCTTCGACTTCCGCCGACAGCCGGGGACGGCCATCATCGCGGTGCCGCTGCGCTACGCGGACGACCTCGTCATGACGCACGTCGCTGTCGTGTCGTCTCTGATCCCCGGGTCGCTGGTCGTGGAGACCGACCGCGACCGCCGGATCCTGTACCTGCACGTGATCGGCGTCCGGAACCTCGACGACGTGGAGAAGCAGCGTGCGGGCGTGCTGCGCTGGGAGCAGCGGGTCGTGCGTGCGCTCGGAGACCCCGCTCAGTATCGTGCCCTCAAGGCCGACGAGCGTGCGGGCCTCGGACTGACGAAGGGCGGTGCCCGATGAACATCCTCCTGCTGCTGATCATGGTGGTGTTCGGCATCGCCGCCGTGCTCGCCCTGATCCGGATCGTGCGCGGGCCGTCGATCCTCGACAGGGCCGTGGCCTCCGACGTGCTCCTCACCGAGGTGATGTGCGTGATCGGTGCGGAGATGGCCATCAACGGTCACACCCGCAACATCCCGGTGCTCCTGATCATCGCGGCCATCGGGGTGTTCGGCTCGATCGCCGTCGCCCGCTTCGTCGCGAGAAGGGACAACACGACACCATGAACGTGTTCGGTCTCATGATCCCCGACGCCGTCATCGACGTGGCGGTGCTCGTGCTCATCCTGCTCGGCGCCGTGCTGTGCCTGTCGGCTGCGGTCGGGCTGCTGCACTTCCGCGATGTGCCTTCGCGACTGCACGCGGCGACCAAGCCGCAGGTTCTCGGTCTGCTCCTCATCTGCATCGCCATCGCACTGTCGCAGCGCTCGATCGGCGGCATCCTGCTCGGGTTCGTGCTGGTCGCCCCGGTGGTGCTCATGCAGTTCGCGACCGCTCCGCTCTCGGCGCACATGGTCGGACGGCAGGCGTATCGCAACGGCACCATCGAGCAGCGCGGTCTCGTGGTCGACGAACTCGCCGAGTCGAAGCAGACCCCGCCCGCCGCCGGCTGACCTCGAGGTCTGATCCCGGGAGCCGCTCGACGGAGAGCCCGCGGGCGTCAGATGCGGGCGGCGAACTCGTGGATCAGGCGTGCCGCGGGCTCGGAGTCGCTGATCAGGGTGCCGTGACCATGGTCGGGGATCACCTCGAGGTCGGCTCCGGGGATCGCGTCGATGATCTCGCGGCACCAGCTCATCGGTGCCAGCGGGTCGCTCTCTCCGCGCAGCACCAGCACCGGGCACTCGATGCGCACGAAGGCGTCTTCCGGCTCGTGCACGATCGTTGCGCGCATCTTGCGGAAGAGGTGTGGTCCGCCGCGGAGGTACTCGCGGGCTCCCCGCCAGATGACCAGCGGCCGCTCGCCGATGAGGTCGGTCAGCAGGTAGCGGGCCTGCGCTCCGATGTTGCGTGCCGCCTTGTTCACGGTGGGACCGGCGAGCACCACTCCTTCGACGAGGGACGGATGGCGTGCGGCGAGCTCGGCAGCGATCTGGCTCCCCATGGAGTGGCCGATCACGAGAACGGGGCCGGAGTCCACGTGCAGGAGGTAGGCCGCGACCAGGTCGGCGTGCCGCTCCATCGTGAGGGTGCGCGTGGGCTCTGGCGCCTCCCCGAAGCCCGGCAGATCGACCGCGATGACTCGTCCATCGAGCCGCTGCACGACGTCGAGGTAGACGCTGCGCCCCATGCCGATACCGTGCAGGAGCAGGTAGGTGTGCGGTCCTTCGCCGAACGTCTCGGCGATGAGGGTCGCACCTCCGTGCTCGAACTCCAGGAGCGTGACGGGGGTGCCCTTGGGGGCGAGGTAGCTGGTTGGCACCCATCCACGCTAGCCGAGCATCCTGGGGCGGTGCTCGGATACTCCGACCCTCGGGTTCAGTCGGCCGGGCTGAGCACCAGCGTGTCGACGGCTGCGGACTTCACCGCCTTCGTCGAGTACGCCCACGGCTTCTGGGCGCCTGCCGCCCAGTCGGCGGTCTGATCGGTGTAGTGCTCGTGGAACGCGTGTCCGGAGGCACCGGTCAGGTGGTTCCAGGTCGAGGCGTCGAAGTCGGAGAGATCGACCACCATCCGCATCGACGGCACCGTCGTCGTCGCATACGAGACGCCGAGCTCCCATCCGGTCGCGTTCACGACGGACGCTCCTCCGCTCACGGGGAACGGCCCGCGATTGAACAGTGCTTCGATCGGGGCGATCCCCGACGAGCCGAGCGTGTCGCTGGTGAGGGTGATCGCGTGCAGGTCACCCCAGTTCCATCGCGAGATCGTGGTCCCCTGCAGGGCTGCGAGCTCGTCGTAGGCCTCTTCCGCCGACAGCGCGAGCATCTGCTCCATCCCGTCGGCGTCGAGCTGCTCGTTGGTCCAGAGCGGGTCGGACGGATCGGTCAGCATGGCGGAGACGACCGTGAACAGGCGCCCCTGACCATCGATCGGGAGGGGCTGCTCGCGCTCGGCGAAGATGTTCTGCACCAGGTTCGACCACAGCACGTTCGCATAGGCGGCGGCCGCCGACGATGCGCTGTTCTGACCGTCCCAGGCCTCCAAGAGGTCGACGGCATCGGACGCGCCTGCCCCGGAGACGTCGACCTCGGCCATGGCGGTCGCCAGCTGCGTTCCGATCCACATCTCGTTGTCCATCTGGATGTCGCGCATGTCGTCGGCGGTCAGCGGGGCGACCGCCGTCCGCCGTTCGATGAGGTGGGCGATCCGCGCCGCCCGGTAGCCGTAGTCCCAGTCGCGGGAGAGGAAGTAGGCGTAGTCGTCCGTCACGATCGCGTTGTTCGCGGTGACGATGTACCCCGAGTTCGGGTTGTACGACACCGGCAGCTCCTCGAACGGGATGAAGCCCGTCCAGTCGTAGCTGCTGTCCCATCCGGGCTGGGGCATCCATCCGTCGCCAGCACCGCGGATGGGGAGGCGGCCGGGGGCCTGGTATCCGATGTTGCCCTCGGTGTCGGCGTAGATGAGGTTCTGCGCCGGCACGTCGAAGAGCGACGCGGCGTAGCGGAAGTCATCGAAGTCCTGCGCGGTGGAGAGGGCGAAGATCGCCGTCGCGGCCGTCCCGGGATCGAGCGCCGTCCACCGCAGGCTCACGGCGTACTCGGCGTCCTCCGACCCGGGGACGGGAGCGGTCGGCGCGGAGGCCTCGACGCCCAGCGCGGGCTCTGGGTCATCGGCGATCTCCGTGAAGTCGTCCGTGAGTCCGGAGATGATCGGGCCGTGCACGGTGGAGCGGATGGTCAGATCGATGTCATCGCCGCCGGCGACCTTGATCGTCTCCGTGCTCTCCTCCAGCGGCACCAGGGCTCCGTCGCGCCAGTACTGGTCGCCCTCGACCCGCTCGACGTAGAGGTCGGTGACGTCGGTGGTGAGGTTCGTGAACCCCCACGCGACCTTCTGGTTGTGGCCGATCACGATGCCGGGCAGCCCGGAGAACGAGAAGCCGCCCACATCGAACGGGCACTCCTCGTCCACGGTCGAGCACTTCAATTGCACCTGGTACCAGACCGAGGGGAGGGAGGCTCCGAGGTGCGGGTCGTTCGCGAGCAGCGGCATCCCCGTCTCGGTGAGGTCTCCGGAGACGACCCACGAGTTCGAGCCGATGCCCTCGCCCACGTCGCCGACCAGCACGCTGGCGGCCTCGATGACGTTCGAGGTCTCCTCCCAGTCGATGGTGGTCGACGCCTGCTGCGCCTCACCCTCGGTCTCGCCGGGGGTGAAGGCTGCGGGTTCCGCTCCCGTGCCGAGCGCCGGAACGGTCGAGATCTTCGGGACGATCACGGGGTTCTCAGCGAACGGGTACTCGGGATAGAGCTTCGCCAGCATGTCCGCGGTGGTCGCGGCATCCGGGGCATTGCCGTCGGTAGCGGTGCTCAGCTCGGCGGCGAGGAGCGATCGCTCGGTCTCGTCCTCGATGTTGCCGCGGAGATCCCAGGCCATGGCCTTGAGCCAGGCCACGGAATCGGCAGGTTCCCAGGGCTCTGGGGCGTAGTCGGGGTTCTGCAGTCCGATCACGGCGTACTCGAGCGAGAGCTCGGCACCCGAACGCGAGGCCAGGTAGGCGTTCACCCCATCCGCATACGCCTCGTAGTAGCCGCGGGTGGTGTCGTCCATGGCCTCGACCTCGGCCTCGGCGACCTTGCGCCAGCCGAGGGTGCGGAGGAAGGCGTCGGTTCCGGCCTGCGACTCCCCGAACATCTCGGCGACCCGTCCGGACGTCACGTGGCGGCGGAAGTCCATCTCGAAGAAGCGGTCCTGCGCGTGCACGAAGCCCTGGGCGTAGAACAGATCGTCCGTGGAGTCGGCGGTGATCGTCGGGATGCCGCGGTCGTCGCGCTGCACGGTGACCTCGGCCTGGAGGCCGTCGAGCTCGATGGATCCGTCGGTCTGCGGGAAGGAGCGCTGGATCGTCCAGGTCACGAAGAACGCGGCAGCCACGGCCACCACGACGATCGCGGCCACAACGAGGAACGCGACGCGTCCGATGCGGACACCCAGCGAGGGGCGTGAGGGTGCGGCGGACTCCTGCGAATCGGTCATCATCGTCGAGAACTCTTTCGGGTAGACAGGTGGAACTCAGTCCCACCGAGCCCCGGTGCGCGTGTCAGGGTCGCGCCTTCGCATCATATCCACCTCCGCGCTCGCCGCGAGGTGTTCCGCCGCGAGCGCCCGACCGATCACCCGATCAGGCTCGGCTGCAGATCCCGCAGCGTGCGGCGGTGCGTCATCCGGGTCACCCCGATCATCGCGAGCAGCAGCGCACCGACGAGCCAGACTCCGAGCACTGCCAGATCCCACCCGGCCCGCGCGTAGTCGCCGCCGTACATCAGCTGGCGCATCGCATCGACCACGTATCCCAGCGGCAGCACATGATGAAGGGCGGCGAGTGGTGCCGGCAGCGTCTGCCAGGGGAAGGTCCCACCGGCCGTGACGAGCTGCAGCACCATGAGCACCAGCCCGAGGAACTGTCCGACCGAGCCGAGCCACACGTTCAACGCGAGGATGATCGCCGTGAAGGTGGCCGACGCGAAGATCATCACACCGAGGGTTCCGAGCGGGTGGTCGAACGTGAAGCCGAGCGTGACGGCGAGGATTCCCATGAGCCCGAGCATCTGCACCGCGCCGAGCATCGCAGGGGTGAGCCAGCCGGCGAGCGTGATGCGGACGGGGGAATGGAGGGCCGTGATGGCCCGCCGTGAGATCGGCTTGACGATCAGGAAGAGCGCGTAGATGCCGATCCACGCCGACAGTGCGGCGAAGAACGGGGCGAGCCCGGCGCCGTAGTCCTCCGCGGAGGCGACCTTGTCGCTCGACACCTTCACGGGATCGGCGATCGTGTCGGCCTGACGGGCACGCAGGTCGGGTGTCGAGGCGGGGATCGCGTCCACCCCCTGGGCGAGCCCGTCGCGCAGTTCGGCCGTACCGGAGGCCAGCGTCGCCAGTCCGTCACGCAGCTGCGTCGCGCCGTCGTTCGCCGCGGAGGCGCCGGTGGCGACCGTGCCGGCGCCGGAGGCGAGCTCGTTCGCACCCGCGGCGAGGGATGCGGCGCCGGCAGCGAGCTGATCGACCTTGCCGACCGCGGCCTGCACCTGCGTGTTCCCCTCCTGCAGACGCGCGCCCAGCGGATCGAGCCGGGCGAGCACCTGGTCGATCTCTTCGGGGGTGAGGCCCTGCTGCGCCAGCGCGTTCGCGATGTCGGAGCGCACCTGCGGCAAGGCGTTCGCGGCCTGTTGCACCGCTGACCCCGCGCGGTCGGCGACGTCGGCGAGCTGTCGGTTGCCC
Organism: Microbacterium sp. CCH5-D1; assembly: GCF_001557335.1. Taxonomy (NCBI): domain Bacteria; kingdom Bacillati; phylum Actinomycetota; class Actinomycetes; order Micrococcales; family Microbacteriaceae; genus Microbacterium; species Microbacterium sp. CCH5-D1. The sequence continues at coordinate 5,112 of NZ_LSJW01000220.1, read as the reverse complement.
GCGCTCACCTGCTGGGCTCCGCTCGCGAGGCTCTGCGCCCCGGTCGCGAGTTGCGCCGTGCCGTCGGCCAGCTTCGCGGTGCCCTCCGCCAGAGTTATGCTCCCGGTCGCCGCCGTGCCGGCGCCGTCGGCGAGCCTGGTGGCGCCGTCCGTCGCCGTGATGAGCTTGTCGCGCACGTCGCTCAGGCCCGTGAGCAGGCGCTCTGCGGCCTGGCTGCCCACCATCTCGGCGACCGAGCTGCGGATCTTCTCGACCGCCTGCGTGCCCATCGACGATGCGAGGTAGTTGTTCGCGTCATTGGTCTCGAGATCGATGCGCGCCTGGTGCGGGTCGGTTCCCGCCGCCGAGGTGAGGGCCGAGGAGAAGTCGCTGGGAATCGTCACCGTGAAGTCGACCGTGCCGTGGCGCAGTGCTTCCGAGGCTTCGTCCGCCGACATCAGCTGCCAGTCGAACGCGTTGCCCTTGATCAGGTTCTCCGCCACGTCTTCGCCGTAGTTGACGGTCTCGCCCGTCGCGGGTTCCGTGCCGGTCGTGGGTGCGGGCGCGCCCTCGTCGTCCACCACGAGGGCGACGGGAACCTCGGGGAACTTGGCGTACGGGTCCTGGTTCGCCCAGAGGTACAGACCGCCGTAGAGGATCGGCACGCAGATCAGCGCGACCAGGGCGATGATGCCCATCCTGCTCGCTGTCAGTCGTCGGAGCTCGGCGGCGATCATGGCGGGAACCTTCATCGCGTGCCTCCGTTCTCGTCTGCGGGGGTGTCCGCGATGTCGGGGACGGCATCGTCCGCCGGTTCGTCCCACACGAGCGGCTCGACCGGTCCGGAGGCATTGATCGCGTCGAACTCGTGCATCCGCTCCAGGGCCACGGCAGCGGATCCGCCGACGATCACGAGCATCGCGTAACCGCGGTCGGCGAACTCCGTGGCGATGCGCCACCATCCATCGGGGCTGCCGCCGTGACGGTCGGGCGACACGAGCACGATGCCCTCGACGCCGGAGCGGAGTACGGCCAGCTCGCACAGGATGCGCACGCGTGCCGCCGGATCGACGGTGCCGATGGGGGCGGCGGCGAGCTCGCTGTACCCCAGACGAGCGAGCCAGCGCCGGGCGTGGAGCGGGGTGGCGCCGAGGCCCGCGAACATGAGCTCCTCTTCGACGACGCCGACCAGGGCGACGTCGGGATGAGGGTCGCTGACATCCGGAGCGTCGACCAGGGCCACGCGTCGACGCAGGGACTTCGCGTCGACCGCGTCGTCGATGCTCACGCGCCCGGATTCCGGACGCATGCGGCCGCTCGCGATCAAGCCGAGCACGGTCGGTCGCTGTTCGGTCTCGGCGATCGCGAAACGCACTGCTCCGGTGTGGAACTCGAGCGACATGGGGGGCAGCGCCTGGCCGTTGCGGCCCTTGCTCACATCGCGCAGCGAGATCTTCATGCGCGGTCCTCCGGATCGATGGGGGAGTCTGTGGGAGCGGCGGCCGCGGCGATGTCGGGGTGCGAGGCGAGCAGCTCGTCAGCTTCGCGCCAGGAGAGGCCGGCGATGCTCAACACGGTCCGCACGGCGACGTCAGCCGCACCCGTGCTGGTCGCGTCCGTGCGCGAGATCACGGTGCGGGCCATCTCCTCGATGAGGCGCGCGAGGGTGGGGGCGGCGAGGTCCGTGCGGAAGCTGCCGTCGTCCTGACCGCGTCGCACGAGTGCCGACACCGTGCGGCGCAACGGGGCCAGCGCGGCCGCCGTGTGCTCGACGTGCGCTTCATCGAGAGCGAGAGCCGCGGCGACCTGCACGTGCGCGGCCTCGTGCCAGAGCAGAGCGGCGAGGCGGGCGAGGGCGAGACGGGCGTCGATGTCGTCGATCGAGGTGGCGATGGCGTTGAACCGCTGAGTGCCGCTGGAGATGAGCTCCCGGATGAGGGCGTCACGGTCCTCGAAGTGTCCGTAGAGGGTGCGACGCGAGAGCCCGGCACGACGAGCGATGACGTCGATGGAGGCGTGCGGATGGACGGCCAGGGTCGAGCGCGCGGCGGAGAGGATGCCGGCGCGGTTCTCGACGGCGTCGCGACGAGGTGCACGAGTGGTCATGACCTCATGCTACGGATCATGCACATAGCTGTGCAAGATTATTCTTCACATTCGGAGAGCGTCCTCAGGTGCCGCTTCCGCGCAGCCGTCACGGAGCCGAGCGTGTTATGTTACGCGTTGCGCGTGAGCGCGCACGGGGGATGGCGCCGGTCTCGGACGCGTGAGCGTCCGGTACGCGAGTGTCGACCGTTTTCAAGTGGTGGGGGACCGCTGTGGTCGAGGGGGAGTGTGCTTTGGCAGGCATCGATGTCGTGCGGGAACGCCGAACGAAGAGCGATGATGTCTATCGCCGGTTGCGGGATGCGATCGTCGACGGTGAGCTGCGGCCGGGGGAGCGCCTTCGCGACGCGGAGCTGGCGGAGAGCCTGGGGGCCTCCGCCACGCCCGTCAGACATGCCCTGGCGCGCCTGGCGGAACAGGGGCTCGTCGAGATGCACCGCAACGGCGCCACCCGCGTGGCGCCGCTCGATCTCGACCACATCCGCGATGCCATCGCCCTCTTCGGCGACAGCTGGATCGGCTCGGTGCGCCATGCGATGCCGCACGTCCAGGAGGATGACGTCGCCTATCTCGTGGAGCTGACCGACGATATGTCCGCCGCGGGACGAGCGCGCGATGTCCTGGCCTACGGAGTCGCGCTGCGCGCCATCGCCATCGGCTTCGCCCGTCTCGAGGGGAATGCCCTGCGCGAGTCCGTGATCGAACTGCTCGGGCCGCAGATCCGGCGCTTCACGCAGCGCTCTGCGGGGTCGTTCGACTGGGCGGCGAACGAGAGGTCCACGCGCGAGATCCGCGAGGCGATCGTCCGTCGTGATGCCGTGCAGACCCGGGCGGCCCTGGTGATCCTCTTCGACGATGTGCTGCCGGGTGTCGTCGACCGCACCGCGGCGCGAGCGCGCTGATCCCGAGCCGCACCTCTGAAAGCACGATGCGCCGGCACCCCGAGGGCGCCGGCGCATCGGTGGATCCGTCGTCGTGTCAGTCGGTGCCGGAGTCGAAGGCTGCGCCCTCGGAGGCCGAGTCGACGGCGTCGGCCAACGTCTCGTCGGCTTCGGAGATCGAGCCCTGGACGGACTCGGTGATCTCGCTGGACTCCCCGGCGGTCACGCGGCCGACCAGTTCGCCGGTCGCACCTCCGACGAGGCCGAGTCCCGCGTACTGCTCGAGGCGTGCACGCGAGTCGGCGATGTCGAGGTTGCGCATGGTCAGCTGGCCGATGCGGTCGACCGGCCCGAAGGCGGCATCGCCGACACGCTCCATCGACAGCTTCTCGGGGCCATACGAGAGGTTCGGGGAGACGGTGTCGAGGATGGTCCAGTCGTCGCCGCGGCGCAGGCGGATCGTGACGGTTCCGGAGATGGTGAGGCCGACCCAGCGCTGGATCGACTCGCGCAGCATGAGCGACTGCGGCTCGAGCCAGCGTCCCTCGTACATGAGGCGACCGAGGCGTCGACCCTGCTCGTGGTAGGTGGCGAGGGTGTCTTCGTTGAGGATGCCGTTGACCAGGCGCTCGTAGGCGATGAACAGCAGCGACATGGCGGGTGCCTCGTAGATGCCGCGCGACTTCGCCTCGATGATGCGGTTCTCGATCTGGTCGCTCATGCCGAGGCCGTGGCGTCCGCCGATCGTGTTCGCCTCCATGACCAGGGCGACCGGGTCGGAGTATTCCACGCCGTTGATCGCGACCGGGCGTCCCGCCTCGAACGTGACGGTGACGTCTTCGGTCTCGATCGCGACCGAGGGGTCCCAAAACTTCGCGCCCATGATCGGGTCGACGGTCTCGAGCGAGACATCGAGGTGCTCGAGCGTCTTCGCCTCGTGCGTCGCGCCCCAGATGTTCGCGTCGGTCGAGTATGCCTTCTCGGCGGAGTCGCGGTACGGGAAGTCGCGGGCGACGAGCCAGTCGCTCATCTCCTTGCGGCCGCCGAGCTCGGTGACGAAGTCGGCGTCGAGCCACGGCTTGTAGATGCGCAGGCGCGGGTTGGCGAGCAGGCCGTAGCGGTAGAACCGCTCGATGTCGTTGCCCTTGTAGGTGGACCCGTCGCCCCAGATGTCGACGCCGTCCTCCTTCATGGCGCGCACCAGCATCGTGCCGGTGACGGCGCGGCCGAGGGGCGTCGTGTTGAAGTATGTCTTTCCGCCGGAGCGGATGTGGAACGCGCCGCAGGAGAGGGCGACGAAGCCCTCTTCGACCAGGGCGGTCTTGCAGTCGATCAGGCGCGACGCCTCGGCGCCGTACTCCAGCGCGCGGCCCGGGATCGAGGCGATGTCGTCCTCGTCGTACTGACCGAGGTCGCCGGTGTAGGTGAAGGGCACGGCGCCCTTCTCGCGCATCCACGCGACGGCGACGGAGGTGTCGAGTCCTCCGGAGAAGGCGATGCCGACGCGCTCGCCGACGGGCAGTGACTGGAGGACCTTGGACATGGCTCCCAGTCTATCCGCGGCGGCGTGTCGCCCCGTCTCGCCTCAGCTGGCTCGTCTGGTCTCGTTTGGTGTGGCTTCGTCTGGTGTGGCCTCCGGCGAAAACGGAGGAGCACCGGCTGCGGCACGGTGTGTCGTGGTGAGGCACGCCGAGGCACGCCGGACACGTCTCCGTTTTCGCCGGGCACGGCCCGGTGAGCTGCGACGAAGCTACCCCGACTGAGCGGAATCCTCGTGGCGTGCGGTGCGCAGCGGCGAGAACAGGACGATCATCGCCGCCACGAGGAAGACGACCACGCTGACCGCGATCGTCACGCGATAGCCGTACGCCGTCGCCAGACCGCCGGCGATCAGGGCCCCGACGAGGAAGGTGACGCGGTTCACGGTGCGAATCGATGCGTTCAGCCGTCCCTGCATCTGGTCGGGGGCGACCGCCTGGCGGTATCCCATCTCGTTCGGATCCTCCACCCCCATCCCGAGGCCGAACAGGAATTGCCCCACGCCCAGGGGGATGGCGACGACGAGGAGCGTCGTGTTCTCGGCGTGCGGGATGACGAGAACCGTCGTCCACGCGAGTGCCGAGAGCAGGCGCCCCGCGAGGACCGC
>NZ_LSJW01000219.1:0-4701 GCF_001557335.1 Microbacterium sp. CCH5-D1 | reverse complement strand
GGTGGTCGCCCGGAGCGCTTCATCGGACTCCTGTGCTCGGCGCAGCTGCTCCTCGAGCGTGCCGAACTGAGCGTGCCTCTCCCGCTCGATCGCGGTGACCTTGGTCTGCATCTGCTGGAGACTCTCACGCACGGGGGCGAGCGCGGTGAGCACCGCATTCTGCTGCTGCACCCGCTGCGCCTCGGCGCGCTGCTCGTTTCGCGCGTGCTCGACGGCATCGCGGTACAGGTCGTATTGACGGTCTCGGTCGTCGCGCGCAGCGGCCAGCTCGGCCTGAGCGCGCGCGAGATCGGCGGCGCCTCGGCCGGCGCGCAGGAACCAGCCGACGGCGATGCCCGCAGCGAGTGCGACGAGCAGGAGAACGACAGCCAGAGCATCCATGTGTTCATGATGGGGCCGGCCTCCGACATTCGGAGGTCGCCGCGCACGGAGCGGTCGAGGTGCGGGTCAGGCGACCGCACGCTCCAGTGCGGGTGCGACAGGAGCAACCGGAGCGGTGACCCGCAGACTCAGCGCGTCGGCGAGAGCGAAGACGTCGCCTGCACCGGCTCTGTAGGCGGCGTCGATCACGATCTGGGCACACGCACGGGCATCGGCCAGGGCATCGTGGTGCGAGAACTCCTCGAACCCCGCGGCAGCAGCGGCGACCGGCAGCCGGTACGAGTCGAGCGTGTAGGTCTTGCGGGCGACCTGCAGGCTGCACAGCGACCGGTAGGGCGGGCACAGCTGGCCCGTGGCCTCAGACGCGCGGCGCAGCACATTGAGGTCGAAGCCGGCGTTGTGCGCGACCAGCACATCGGCACCCGCGAAGGCGCACAGGCGGTCGAACTGGTCGACCCAGGTCGCGGCCGACAGCACGTCCTCCGGCTGGATGCCATGGATGCGCACGTTCCACTCCTGGAACTCGTCATGGCCAGGCGGCGGCTGGATCAGCCAACCGGTGGTGGCGACGACCTGGCCGTCGCGGACGCGGACCAGTCCGACCGAGCACGCAGAGGCCGGGCTGGAGTTCGCGGTCTCGAAGTCGATCGCAGTGAAGTCCAGTGGCACATCCCCACCTTCCCCCGGTCCCTCGAAGACGTCTCGGAGACTCGCCGTATGCTGGCGACATGGCTGAGGACATGGCGACGTCGTTCGGAGCGCAGGCGGGAAACTACGAGGTCGGTCGACCTGATTATCCTTTCGAGGCCGTGGCATGGATGCTGGAGCGCATGCCGCACGGCTCACGTCGGATCGCCGATGTCGGTGCCGGCACAGGAAAGCTCACCAGGGTTCTCGCGGAGGCGCCGGACGCCGAGGTCGTCGCCGTCGATCCCGACCCCGTGATGCTCGCGACGCTCCGCGGTGCGGTGCCCGGCGTGCCGACGTTCCAGGGATCGGCCGAGCAGCTGCCGCTTCCGGACGCGAGTGTCGATGCCGTCGTGCTGGGGCAGGCATGGCATTGGGTCGATCCGGTGGCCGGCTCAGCCGAGATCGGGCGCGCCGTGCGCGGAGGGGGAGTGCTCGGCCTCATCTGGAACATCCGCGACGACCGTGTCGACTGGGTGCGCAGGCTCACCGAGATCATGCACGGCAGCCACGCCGAGAACATGCTCGCCGAGGGGGACCCGACTGTCTCCGCGCCGTTCAGCGGACTCGAGCAGGAGCGCTGGGAATGGGCCCGCCCCGTGACGCGCGACGTGCTGCACCGGATGGCGGCGTCACGCAGCTACATCATCACCGCTTCGGACGAGGAGAAGGCACGCATCGCGCGCGAGCTCGACGCGCTCTTCGACGAGCTCGACCTGCACGGGGACGCCACGATCGACCTTCCGTACGTCACGCGGGCGTATCGAGCCGTTCGCGACTGAGGTCCGTTGCGCGGCTCTGCGGCTCGGGCCGCTGCGCCGCGTCAGGCGTTCGCGCCGGATCAGGCCGAACGGCCCGGCGTCTGCCTGATCTCGCGCGTTCGCCTGATCTCGCGCCTCGCTCGCACAGCATCCCGCAGGATCGTGCGTCTTCAGCCAGGTAGACTCGTGCCCCGTGGCTCTCACTATCGGTATCGTCGGCCTGCCCAACGTCGGCAAGTCCACCCTCTTCAACGCACTCACCAAGAACGACGTGCTCGCGGCGAACTACCCGTTCGCGACGATCGAGCCGAACGTCGGCGTGGTGAACCTGCCCGATCCTCGCCTCGACAAGCTCGCGGAGATCTTCGGCAGCGAGCGCATCCTGCCCGCAGCGGTGTCGTTCGTCGACATCGCCGGCATCGTGCGCGGGGCGAGCGAGGGTGAGGGTCTGGGCAACAAGTTCCTCGCGAACATCCGTGAGGCCGACGCCATCGCTCAGGTCGTGCGCGGTTTCGCCGACGACGATGTCGTCCACGTCGACGGCACGGTGAATCCTGCCTCGGACATGGAGACCATCAACGCGGAACTCATGCTCGCCGACCTCGAGACCGTCGACAAGGCGATCGCGCGGTACGAGAAGGAAGTGCGCGGCAAGAAGATCGAGCCCATCGTGCTCGAGACCGCGAACGCGGCGAAGGATGCTCTCGAGCGCGGTGTGCTGCTGTCGGTCGCCGGCATCGACCTGACGCCGATCCGGGAGCTGGGTCTGCTCACCGCGAAGCCCGTCATCTTCGTCTTCAACGTCGACGAGTCCGTGCTGACCGACGACGCGCGCAAGGCGGAGCTCGCCGCCCTCGTCGCCCCGGCGAAGGCCATCTTCCTCGACGCGAAGATCGAGTCCGAGCTCATCGACCTCGACCCGGAAGACGCGGCCGAGCTCCTCGCCTCGACCGGCCAGGACGAGTCCGGTCTCGACCAGCTCGCCCGCATCGGCTTCGACACGCTCGGCCTGCAGACGTACCTGACCGCCGGTCCGAAGGAAGCCCGCGCCTGGACCATCCCCAAGGGATCGAAGGCGCCACAGGCTGCGGGCGTCATCCACACCGACTTCGAGAAGGGCTTCATCAAGGCCGAGATCGTCTCGTTCGACGATCTGGTCGAGACGGGCTCCGTCGTCGAGGCCCGCGCCAAGGGCAAGGCCCGCCTCGAGGGCAAGGACTACGTCATGCAGGACGGCGACGTCGTGGAGTTCCGCTTCAACAACTGAGTTCGGCGGGGAAGCTCCGGACACCTGTCACTGCGCACGCGAACCCGTGCTCGTCCGCACCGTCACGATAGCGTCGTGGACGAGGACGAGAGGACGACAGATGCCCACGTACCAGTACTTTCCCGCCCGATACGAGGGCCCCATCAGGACTCTCCTCCTGGATGCGAACGTGACGGCGCACCTGGATACCATCGCGCGTAAGGGCACGGAGTACGCCGACGGAGTGGTGAATCGACGCATGGCGGATCTTGTCCGCCGTCTCGATGCTGACGCACGGGTCCTGCCCGGCCTCGGTGCAGGCGAGGGGGTCATGCGGCGGGCGGGACTGCAAGACGTGTCGAACTACCGGCGCCGGAGCGAGAACGCGCAGGAGCTGCTCGCCGGTGACCGCTCGCGGATCACAGCGTGGCTCGAAGGTGAGGCTCTACCCGACCCTCGTGTTCCCGGGGACGCTGAACATCCGAGCGAGATAGGCACAGAGGAGTTCGAGATCGTTCGAGAGAACCTCCTCATTCCGTCCTACGCCGTGATGCTGAAGGCATATCAGTTGTACTTGCAGGGGAGGAGTCCCGAGTCCGGGTTCCGTGTCCTCGCCGGGTTCGCCGAGGAGCTGTTCGCCCGTGGCTCACGCGAGGTGTTGCTGGGCGCGCTGCTGCTGGCAGGCAATCACACGGGGCGTGAGATGGCGTTGAACATCATGAAGCTGCGCGAGCAGAAGGACCTCGCCTCAACGCTCGACGCACTGTGGAACACGAGCTTTGACCTGACGCATTCGCGAGTCGCGACGATGCCCTCTCTCCCCGAGTTCCGCGGCGCGTTCGAGGTTCCATGCGTCTTCGTCACTGATGACCGGCACCTGGGAAGGTTCCTGCAGATCCTCCAGCCGGCGGGGGCGATGTCCATGAAACGTGGCGGTGGCATCACCGGCGATCACGCCTATCTCAAGCGTGTCCTGCAGGACGGCATGCTTGCGAAGGTCGTCGAGATCGTCGAAGCAGGCAACGATCGGGCGTTGAACGAGACGACCGACGTCGAGGATATGGCGCGCATTCGCCGCTACCGAGCGCGCGCGTATGCCGATCAGTTGGAGGGATGGCTCGCCGAGCGCCTCGACGGCTGACGCGTCCGTGCACCACCCGCACGGGTGACAGGATTGACGGATGACCGCAACTCTCGTGGCACAAGGGCTGGCCGGCGGCTACGGCCACCGCACCCTCTTCGACTCGCTCGATCTGACCGTCGCGGCAGGCGACGTGGTCGGCCTCGTCGGGGTCAACGGGGCAGGGAAATCGACCCTCCTGAAGCTGCTGGCCGGCGTCGATGAACCGCAGGCCGGGACGATCCGTCTCTCACCTTCAGATGCCTTCGTCGGCTGGCTTCCGCAGGAGCACGAGCGCGTCCCCGGCGAGAGTGTCGCCGAATACATCGGCCGCCGCACGGGATGCGCAGCAGCGACCAGGGACATGGATGCCGCCGCCGCCGCTCTGGGCGACCCGAGCCTCGCGCCTCCGGGCACGGATCCCGCTGACACCTACTCGGTCGCGCTGGATCGCTGGCTGGCGAGTGGTGCCGCCGACCTCGACGAGCGGCTTCCGGCGGTGCTTG
>NZ_LSJW01000218.1:0-16924 GCF_001557335.1 Microbacterium sp. CCH5-D1 | reverse complement strand
CAGGAGACGGCGTCGGGGTGGGCTCAGGAGCCGGGGTCGGCGCGGGCTCAGGAGCCGGAGCGGGCTCGGGAGCGGGTGAGGGCTCCGGGGACGGCGCGGGCGCGGTCACCGCGAAGTCGTCGATTCCCACCGGAACAGCAGCCCTGGCCCCGGAGGACGTGTAGAGCGCGAAGCCGTATCCGCCTGCGGACTGAATCCGCGCGTTCGAGTCGTCGGAGTACGTCACCTGCCAATCCGCCGGCTCCGCGGCGTTCGACTCCCAGGCCTTGGCCGCCAGGGCCACCGGACTCGTGCCGGCGACGCTGAACGCCACCGTCAGCGTGTCACCGCCCGTCACGGTGAGGGGAAGCCGACGCTCGGCCAGATGCTGCACGCGCATGAGGTCGGTGAGCCGCACGACCGATACGTAGGCCGAGCCGTCGGGATGGACGCGCACGCGCACCCCGTACGAGTCGGCGCCGGACACCCGGACCGCCTGGGAGAGGTAGAGCGGCCCTCCCACGGGCAGCTCGGGAACGGTCAGCGAGAACCGGCTGTCCACATCAGCGGCGACCGCACCGTCGATGGTGGCCCTGGCGGTGATACCCGGCTTGCGACTCGCGAGCAGCGCCTGCTCGCCGGTCACGCTCGCCGTCCCTTCCACGACACGCCATGGGCCGTCGGGCGAGGACCCCCACCCCGAGTCGACCGTGCGATCCATGTCGTCGGCGATGACGGGAGCGTCCGTGGCATCGGCGGACTGTGCGAGGAGCGGAGCGTCGTCGGCCAGTGCCGACGCAGGAACGGCTGTCAGCGCCGTCGTGAGCGCGACGGCAGCGGTCAGCACTCCTGCGAGCATCGTGCGGGTGCGTCGCCGGGGCGGACTCGAAGTCTCGCGTGAGGTGCGGTCGAGGAGCGGAGTGGGCACGGTGTCACCGTCTTCTGGGGCAGATTCATGATCACCCCGCAGCTCCGCCGCAGTTTCAACCCCGGGCAGCAAAGTGCGAGTCCCCCTCGCAACTCATGAAGAATACCCCGGCCATCCCGGCGAAGACAAACGGAAACGGCGAGGCACCGATATACTTCGTCGCTTCCGCGACCCGAGGGGCCTCGGATGTCGCCTCAGTCGCTGTAGTACTCGCTGCGGTGACGATCCGGCCGGGCGCGGTTCAGAACCGTGCCGAGGATGCGGGCACCGCCCGACTCGAGCGACTTGATGCTCTTGGCGAGCGCGGCGCGGCGCGTCTTCGTCGCGTCGACCACGAGGATCACGCCGTCGGTCTGGGTAGCGAAGAGGTTGGCGTCGGCCACGCTGAGGATCGGCGGGGAATCGATGACCACGTAGTCGTACTCCGCTGCGGCGAAGTCGAGGAGCTGGTTCATGCGCGCCGACGTCAGGAGCTCCGCCGGATTCGGCGGGATGGTACCTGCGGGCAGGATATCGAGCGTGCTGTCGGCGACACTGTGCTTGGCGACCTCGAACTCGACTTCGTCCAGCAGCACGCTGGTCAGACCGATCGAGCCGTCGATGCCCGCGTGCTCGTGCGCCCGCGGCCGCCGCATGTCGGCGTCGATCAGCAGCACCGAGTTGCGCAGACCGGCGAGGGTCATGGCCAGGTTGACCGAGATGGTCGACTTGCCCTCCGCCGGCATGCCCGACGTCACCAGCAGCACCTTCACCCGCGAGGAGACGTTCGCGTAGGCCAGAGCCGACCGGATACGGCGGAACTCCTCCGAGGTGTGGCCGAGCGGCTCCTGCGCGACGGCGATGCCCCGCATGGCCAGGAGAGGCGACTTCGAGACGACGCCCAGAACAGGGTCGCCACCCGCCTCCGTCAGCGTCTCCTCGTTGCGCATACGGGTGTCGAGCACTCCGATGAGCACCGCGATGGCGAGGCCCAGGACGCCCCCGAGGAAGCCTCCGAGAAGGGCATCGCGCGGCTTGCTCGGCGTGAACTGGAACTCAGGCACGACCGCGTCGTCGATGACCTGCGCCGTGATCGTCGATTCGCCCTGCGGGTCCTTGGGCGCCACGTCCTTGACCACGATGATGAGCTGGTCCGCCACGGCATCGGCCAGCTCGGCCGCTGCCTTCGGATCGTCCGTGATCCCCGTGATCCGCAACGTGACCGTGCTCTGGGGGATCGTGACCTCGATGTCCCTTGCGAGGGCTCGCGGAGTCGTGTCGAGCCCCAGCTCCTCGATGACGGGGTCGAGCACCCGCGAGCTGGTCGCCAACTGGGCGAACGACAGCATCTGGCTCTGCGTGTACACAGAGCCCTGGTTGAGGTCAGAGGCGCTGGTTCCCTGGTTCAGGGCGAAGTACAACGAGGTCGTCGCCTGGAACAGGGGGGTCTGCAACGAGGCGTACCCGAAGGACCCTGCAGCCCCGACGACCGCGCAGAGCACGATCGCCCACCAGAACTTGCGCAACGAGCTGGCGATCACGCGCAGACTCACCCGGCTCTCGCCCATGACTCCCCATTCCCCCTGAGACTTCGATTCTAGAGGTGTTCGTTCCTGCGACCTCATGATTGTGCAGGGGGCTTCCCGACGAGGCGCTGCCGGTGCACGGGTCCGAGCCCGTCTTGGAGTGCTTCCTCTGACTGCTGCCCCCCTCTGCCGATCACGTCCGCGTCGCGCGCCCACGTGATCGCCAGGCCCACGCAGAACCAGAGGAACATGCTGTACTGCGTGATCAACGCCACCACCACGAGGCTCGGCAGCTGTCCGACGACGGCGATCGACGCCGGGCTCCTGGTCGAGCGTCGTACGGTCATGATCGCCGCGCAGACCAGGGCGGCCATGATCAGCAGTGTGGGGACGTACCCGTACCGGAGCAGAGTGAGGACGAGCGCGTTGTCGACGGAGCGCGCGAAGTAGCCGAGGTAGTAGTCCCCCGAGACGAGCGAGTGCCAGTCCCCCGGGTTGCCGAAGAGCTGCACCTGCTGGAGGAGCACCAGGAGATCGGTCCGGTAGTCCGCGCTGCCGCCCGCCTCGTCACCCGCCGCCCCGAAGACGGAGTCGATGATCGGGATGGCGATGGCGGTGCCGATGACACCGGCCGTGACGACGGCGACCCGGAACCGCGTGGACACCCCGACGATGAGGAACGTGGACAGCACCAGCGTGAGCACGAGGGTGAGCTGTCCGGCTCGGCTGAACGTCAGCACCGTCGCCACCGCGACGATCACCACGCCGCCGATCTTCGGGATCAGCCGCCACTTCGTCGCCACGATGAACGCCGACGACATCGCCAGCGCCGCTCCCAGGGCGATCGAGTGGCCGAACGCGCCCTCGACCCTCAGCACCCCGCCGCGTTCCTGGAGAGGACTCCAGGTGTCGTAGACCACGCCGGATCCGGGGATCAGGACGAAGGGATTGAGGGAGGTGAAGAACTCGATGATGCCGAGGACGGCTGCCACGATGGCGACGACCGCGATCGTCGACGTGACCCATTCCGGCGCGACCCGGGCGAGCACCACGCGTCCCCAGAGATAGGGGATGACCCATTCGAGCAGAGCGGCGACGAGCGACGGGAGATCGACCGTTCCGAAGCCGTACAGCCCGACGATCACGATGACGAATGCCACGACCCAGGCATCTGCGGCGCGCAGCGGGACGACCGACCAGTTGACGATGATCATCAGGGCGGTCAGCAGCGTTATCGCGGCCCAGTAGAAGCCGATGTTGACGCCGACCCAGAGCGGCACGAAGAAGAGGACGCAGGCCCAGCCCACGAACGCCGTGCGCGGCAGCAGCCTGAGCACGAAAACGACGATGGCCACTGCTGCGATTCCTCCGACGGCGAGGAGCGCGATCGGAACAGCAGTGGCCATGCGTCAGGATCTTACTGGGGCGCGGTGACGCGGAACGAATCGAACGAGACGTTCAGGGGCGCCGTGGAGCTGCCCGACCGGTTGCCGCTGAGACCGACGGAACCCGCAGCGAGCGGAGTCGTGTCCGTCGCGTTGATCTGCCAGTTCGCGGGCTCTGTCGTGCCGGTCGCCCAGATCTTCGCCGAGATGGCGGTGGAGGCCGATCCGGTGACGGAGACCTTGAGGCTGTACGACGTGTTCGCCGCCCACACGAGTCCGGGTACAGCCTGCGTCAGCAGCACCGTTCCCTCGCGGTGGACCACGAGCCAGACGGTTCCGTCAGGACGGAGCCACGCACGGGCGAAGTACTTCCCGGCAGCGGTCTGCCTCGCGATCACGCCGACGTAGGCGCCGCCCGCGGCGGGAGCCTGGTCGACGCGGAACTGCGTCTCGAGGATCGCGTCGCCGATCGAGGTCGAGTTGAGCGTGGCGTGGCGGGTGTCCCCCGCGACCAGACTCAGCTTGCCCTGGCCGTCGGCGACGGTCGCCGCCGCCTGCGAACCGCCGGCGACCGTCCACGCTCCGCCCGTGACCGCGGTTCCCCAGCCGGGCCCCGCCGTGCGGTCGAACTCATCGCTCGCGAGCGCGGCCGGGTTGGGCTGAGGCTGCGGGTCGACCGGCGGTGCCGTGACCGTGACCTGCTGGGTCGCGGTGTGGGTGGCCCCCTTGTCGTCCGTCACCGTGAGGGTCACCGTGTAGGTGCCCGCCGCGGTGTACGCCCGCGAGCTGGTCGCCCCCGTGCCCGTCGATCCGTCTCCGAAGTTCCAGGCATAGGAGGCGATGGTGCCGTCCGAGTCGATCGATGCCCCACCGTTGACGTTCACGGTCAGCCCCGTGGTCGTCGCCGTGAAGGCCGCGGTCGGCGGCACGTTCGGCTGCGGCTGCGGCTCCGGCTGCGGCTCGGGCTGCGGTGTCGCCGCCCCGAGGTTCTTCAGCGTGAAGTCGTCGAAGCTCGCCAGGTTGGTGCCGGTCGCGCTGCCTGCGCGGTAGGAGAAGACCGTCGGCGCCCCCGCGACCTGCAAGGCGGGCGTCGTGTCCGTCGTGGAGAGCTGCCAGTTGGCGGGCTCCGCAGCTCCGGCAGCCCACAGCTTCGCGCGGATGGTCGTCGTCCCGGACCCCGTCGTCTCCATGGCGAGGTTGAACGTGCTTCCCGCGGTCCAGGTGAGACCGGCGACGGCGGTGCTGGCGATCGCGGTTCCGTTGCGGTGGATCACGAGCCACGTGGTCCCGTCCGCCCGGTGCCACGCGAGTGCGCGGTACCCGTTGGAGCCGGAGCGACGTGCACCGAGTCCTTCGTAGGCCACACCCGTCGACGGGCCGGAGGCCAGCGTGTAGGTGATGCGCGCGGACGTGTCGAGGAGAGACGTTCCCTGCAGCAGCATCTCGCGCGTCTCACCCGGCGTGAGGTTCACCTTGCCGACGCCGTCGCCGACGGAGGTGACGGCGGCCGAACCGCTCATCGGCGCCCAGGTGCCGCCGATGTCGGCCGCGCCCCATCCGCTCGACACGACACGACCGAAGGAGTCGGACGCGGCGAACACCTGAGCCTGGACGGTCACGGACTTCGTGACGCTGGCCGATCCGCCGAGGCTGTCGGTCACCGTGAGCGTGATGTCGTGCGCACCGGGCTGGGCGTAGGTGTGACCGGCGGTCGCACCGCTGCCCGCGGCCGTGCCGTCACCCCAGTTCCAGGAGTACGACAGCGTCGCGCCGTCGGAGGCGCTCGAGCCCGCGGCCGAGACGTCCACGTTCATCCCCGACGCCGTCGCGGTGAAGGTGGCGACCGGGTTCGCGTGGGTCGTGACGGACTCCCGCGTCGTCGTCGCCGTGCCACCGCGGTTGTCGGTGACCGTCAGAGTGACCGTGCGCGTGCCCGCCGAGGCGTACACGTGGCTGGCGACCTGGCCGGAGGACGTCGAACCGTCGCCCCAGTTCCAGTCGTACGAGGCGATCGTGCCGTCCGAATCGGTCGATGCCGAGGCGTCGGCCGAGACCGAGAGCCCGGTGCCCGACAGCTCGAAGGACGCGGTCGGAAGGACGTTGGCCGCCTGCACCGTGACGGGGTTCTCCGTCGTGGTGGCCAGGCCGTTGCTGTCGGTCACGGTGAGCTTGACGGTGTACGTGCCCGCCGCCGTGTAGGTGTGCGACACCGTCTTACCCGTCGCGGTGGCCGAGTCGTCCCCGAAGTCCCAGCGGTAGCCGGTGATCGTGGCCGAGCCGGTCGGCGCGGACGTGCTGGCGTCGAATGCCACGGCGAGATCCGTCGGCGTCGAGGTGAAGGCCGCGGTCGGCGGCTGGAAGCCCTTGCCGATGCCGTAGTGGGTCTGCACCTGCGCGGCGGTGAGCGCGTAGGGGTACACCGCGACCTCGTCGAGAGCTCCCTTGAAGTTGCTCGAGCTCGGTGCGGAGGGCCAGCTGTTGAGGTTGTCCCCGCCGACACGCCAGTACCCGACGTAGTTCTCGGCGGTGGTCGCGCCGGCCGCGGACGAGACGAGCACGCCGTCGATGTACAGCTTCATGCCGTCAGCGCTCTGCGTGGCCACCGCATGGTGCCAGGCGTTGTTGTTCAGCGCCGTGGTGTTCTGGATCGTCTGCGTGCTGCCGTTGTAGGTGCCGAACACCAGACGCCCGTTGTTCGTCATGTAGAGATGGCGGTCGTAGCTCGTGGAGTCGCCCGAGGCCGCCGACCCGTAGCCGAGCAGCTTGCCACCGGTGTTGGTGTTGGTCTTGAACCACAGCTCCGTGGAGAACTCCGTCGATGCGGCGATCTTGTCGGTCGAAGAGGCTCGCCCCGACGAGGTTCCGCTGAACGTCGATGCGCCGGTCGCGGTGTTCTCCACGCCCGAAGCCGACGACGTCACGCCGGAGCCGAACACGGGAGGGTTCGCGCCCGCCCAGTCCTGCACCGCGGTGCCCAGCGGGTAGTAGAGCTGCGGGTTGTCGGCCGAGATCGCGTTCGTGTAGCTCGAGACCGTTCCCGACGCGACCGTGACGCTCATGGCCTGGCTGCTGACGGTGTTTCCCGCGCTGTCCTTGGCGCTGACCGTGTACTCCTGCTGCGATCCCGGTGTCGCCGTCTTGTCCTCGAGGGTGACGGACGGCCGGTTCCACCACGTGCCGTTGGCTGTGGTCGTGGCGACCGGCGTGGCCGTGCCGGTGCGACGGAGCTCGTACGTGAGCGTCAGATCGTCGCGGTCCCAGTTGGCCGGGATCGACACCCGGACGCGACCGGGGATGAACGACTGCGCCGTGCCGGTCCAGTTCGCCGCCGCGAGACGGGGACCGTCCTTGGCTCCGCCAGGGGGGTTCGTCGAGAAGCGCACGAGTCCCTCGAAGCGGCCGTTGTTCACGGACCGGAACTCACCGCCGATCGAGATCATGTTGCCGGCGCCCGTGATCGACAGACCGGCCTGTCCCATGCCCGTCGTCACACCGACGGCCCAGTCGGGCGTCCAGGCGTAGGGCGACGGTGCAGGAGTGCCCGCCCAGTTCTTGTAGGTGCCGCCGGCTGCGGGCTGGTTGCCCAGCGAGCCGCGAGCATCCGCCGTGTACGCCTCCGAGTAGCGGTGCGTGCGCGGGTTCTGCTCCGGGTGCAGGCTCATCGTGCCGCACGCGTGCGTGTGGCTGGTCGTGTAGACGACCTTGCCGGTGGAGTACACGCCGTAGTGGTCACCGAGGCAGTCGGCGATCCAGCGGACCTGGCCCGTCCCTGCTTCCGCCGCGAAGGTCCCCTCCAGGTTTCCCGTGGCGGCGTCGGCGTAGACCCAGCCGGTGCCGTACACGGCCTTGTCGTCGGCGGCGAGACCGAAGATGCCGGCCTTGCCGGAGTTCGAGCCCGTGTTCGAGCCGTTCTTGACCGTCTGCGGGAGTGCCCAGGACGTGTCGACCGCGCCGGTCGCCTTGTCCAGTGCCACGGTTCCGCGCATCGTCAGGTCGCCGTTGACCTGCGAGAAGCGCCCGGCGGCGATGACGTTCTGCCCCGCGGGGTCCATGACCATCGCGTCGACCTGGAGGTCGGTCTGCGGCGCCCAGCTCAACAGGGCTCCGTTGGCGGCGTTGAAGCCGGCGAGGTTCTTGCGGGCGGTGCCGTTGCCCTGCGTGAACAGCCCGCCCACGTAGACGCTGGTGCCGGAGGTTGCGAGGGCGTAGACACCGCTGCCGCCGATCGACGGGTTGAAGCCGGCCACGAGCTGGCCGGTCACGGCATCGAGGGCCGCGAAGTTCCAGCGGGCCTGACCGTTGACGGAGTTGAACGATCCGCCGATGTAGATGCGGCTGCCGTCCGGCGACGCGGCGACGGCCTTGATCACACCGTTCACCTGCGGCGCGAACGAGAGCAGCTGACCCGTGTTGATGTCGTAGGCGAGCACGTTGGAGCGGGCCGTCAGGCTCGTTCCCGGCGTGGCGAGCGGGGCCCTGGCGTTGTCGAACTTGCCGACCGCATAGACGGTCGACCCGATCATCGTCTGCGCCCAGACGTAGCCGTTGTCGATCTGCACCGTCGGAATCGGATCCGAGGTGACGACGTTGTCGTCACGCTGCAGCAGAGGCGGTGGGGTCGAGGGGACGTCTGCTGACGCCGCCTGCGCTCCCAGTGTCGTCATGCCTGCGACGAGCAACGCCGCCGTCACGACAGACGCGAGTGCGCTCAGCGCTCGCCTCGTGGTCGATGTGTTCCCCATAGTGACTCCCCAGCCGCCAGTTTTCTTCTTCGAAAATGAGTTAGTGCAAATGAAAAACGAAAGTGATGCGAGTGATTACGTGCGCGTCAGGACAGCTGGCCGGCGAAGGTGGCCACCGGCTCGCCTGCGGCGTAGTTGACGCTGATCTTCACCGAGCGCCCCTGCGTCGGATCGAGCATGAAGACGTAGGTGCCGGTGGTCTTCGCGCCCGCGGCGACCTCACCCTGCAGGGGTTCGTTCGGGCCGGCGGTCGTGGAGACCCCGATGTCGCCGTCGTCCGTGACGAGACTGACGACCGCGGAGTCGACGCTCTGCGCACGCTTCGAGTCGTTGGCCACGGTCAGCGTGACGACCACCGCGGGTCCGGCGTACTCGCCGGGCGTCTCGGGCTTGATCGTCGTGGTCGAGATCTTGTCGATCGTGACGACCATGTCGGTGGAGAGGGAGATGGGCGCGTCGAGCGCTCCGTTCTCCTCTGTGAGCGCCGGGCCTTCCGTGGGCCCCTGGGCCTCGGTGTCGGCGGGCGGCGTCCAGTCGGTGGTGCTAGTGCCTTCCGGCGCCGGCGATTCCGATGCGCTCGGCGCGGCAGCGGTGCAACCGGCCGTCACGAGTGCCAGCGCCACCAGAGGCGCGACGAAGATCGCGCGTCGTGAGCGCGAAGTGCCGTCCCCAGAACGGCATGATGAAACGTTGAACACTGCAGCTCCCCAGAACCCAGATTCCTCAATCCCGAAGCCCCCTCGGCTTCAGGTCCCCTTCAACCGCGCGGAACGCGGCGTCGGCTAATCCTAGTGTGAGGTCTGGAAAACCACAAGTGCCCGGTCAGGAAGCGTGTCGACGATGGCCCGTGAGCTGTGCGAGGACCGTCGCGATGGCGGCATCGACCTCGTGGATCGTCTCCAGGTGACCGCGACTCCCGTGCCGATCGGCGATGCTCGTCGGATCGACGGTCCCCCGGGCCTGGAACAGCTGACGCAGGCGTGTCCCGGGGCCCCCAGGCGGTGTCAGCGGGACGGCGCGGGAACGTGCACGGTCGAGGTGCGCCACGTACTCCACCACGCGCTCGGAGGCGGAGGACGAGAAGCCCTCCCCCAGATGGGCGGCTTCCTTGATCGTGAACATCCAGTCACGCGAACGCGGTGCCATCCTCACCAGTTCGCCACGGATGTCGCGCGATGCGGTCAGCACGATGCTCGCCTGCTCGACCTGCTCGATCGTCACCGGCTGCGCCCGATGCTCCTGCGCCCAGGCCTGCCATTCCTCGTCCTCATGGACCGAGGCCACCGCCGCGCAGATCGGGTCGCCGGCGTTCGCCCGCACACCGGCACTGCTCACGGTGATGGGGGAATCCGCGCCGAGCCCGCGACGAAGAGCCAGCTCGCCCAACGGCGACCGGCACACGTTAGCCGCGCACACGACCAGGATCTTCTCGTCCGTCATGCGGAGGCACCGAGCCTTCCGATCTCGCGGAACCACTTCACCGCGGCGAGCGCGAGGAACAGGACAGCGGCCAGGCACAGAGCGCCGTAGCCGACGAGGAATGC
Organism: Microbacterium sp. CCH5-D1; assembly: GCF_001557335.1. Lineage (NCBI taxonomy): Bacteria > Bacillati > Actinomycetota > Actinomycetes > Micrococcales > Microbacteriaceae > Microbacterium > Microbacterium sp. CCH5-D1. The sequence continues at coordinate 6,841 of NZ_LSJW01000218.1, read as the reverse complement.
CGGCGTCCACCCCCACAGCACGAACACGAGGCACACCAGCCCGAAGTCCGTCGGCAGCAGGATGAGCGAGCGCAGCAGGGTCCCGCCTCCTCGCTCGTGGGTCGACGCCACCGCGTGCTTGCCCTTGAGCAGATCGTTCAGGAGCATTCCCGAGAACGTGGTCGTGGCGACGATGCTGAACACGATCGGGATCAGCAGGAGAAGAGGCGTGTGGGGAAGCACGCGATAGAGCCCGATCAGCACGGCGAGGTGGAGGGAGGCGATCTTGAGAGTGTCGATGAAGTGATCGAGCCACTCGCCCTGGGGGCTTCCCCCGCCGCGCAGACGCGCCACCTGACCGTCGGCCGAGTCCCAGGCGTAGCCGAGCACCAGCAGCAGAGCGATCAGGAGGCCCATGGGCACGTTCACGGGGCCGAACGCGATGAGGCCGATCGCGATGAAGGAGTGCACCGCGCTGATGATCGACACCTGGTTCGGGGTGAGACCGATCCGATACGCGACGGCGGCGAGCACCCGACCGATGCGCCGATTGACGTACACCGAGTAGGCGGGCGCCCCACGAGCGTGCCCCTTCTGCGCGCGTGCGAGACGGTGATAGGCGTCTACGACCATTTCCTGCCCTTCTGGCCCGAGGTGTGCGTCCGCGCGATCCGTCGGGCTTCGCGCACACCGCGAAGATAGGCCCGGATCGGAGCGGGCGACTGGATCAGCTGTCGTCGGCCACCGCGGAGGATGACCTCCCTGGCGGTGCGCGGGATGGACCGGCACCAGCGCTGCACGGCCTCGTCATCGAGATGGCGCACGGCGTAGAGCATCCGATTGCGGATGTTGTAGTAGTAGTAGCCCTCGGACTTGGCGCGTGAGGTCTCGGGCTCCGCGCGCTGCGTGCCTCCCTCGTCGTGCACGGCCCTGGCGTCCTCGACGAGGGCCAGCGATCCGCCGGCCGACACGACACGACGCGAGAAGTCGACGTCCTCCCAGTAGAGGAAGTATTCGTCGTCGAACCCGCCGGCGAGATCCCAGACCTCGCGCGTGATCCACAGGCAGGCCCCGCTCAACCATGGTTCGAACGGCTGGGTGTCCCCGGCGTCGCGCTTGCGGCGTGCGCGCATGGTGCCGTCGGCGAGCAGGAGATCGATCCCGGCGAACCAGGTCTTGCCGTCCGAGTCCGTGATGACCGGCGAGGCGAGGGTCGTGCGCTCGGCGTCGGTGGCTGCGGCCAGTCGGCGCAGCGACGCGCGATCGATGTGCGCGTCCGGATTGATCACGAGGACGTCGGTGGCACCCTCGGCGAGCGCGCGCGTCACCCCGATGTTGACCCCGCCGCCGAAGCCCGAGTTGGATCGCGGTTCGATCAGGAGCCAGCCCTGCGCGTCGGCGATCGTCGCGGCAGCGCGCCGTTCTTCGGCGTTCGACCAGTTGTCGACGACGATGACGAGCGCATGCTGATCGATCGCGCGCGCCTCGCGCTCCACCATCACCAGGTTGCGCTCGAGCAACCCCGCCGAGGCGTAGTTGACCACGACCACGGCAAGCCGTCCGTGCTCGATTGACACGCGATCCTCCCCCCGGATCCGGATCACGGATCGCCTCGGGTCGCCGGTCGAATTCCCCAGAGTCGCGACCGACGTCGACTCCCAGGTGAACGACTATACGCGAGAGCTTCCTCGACGAGCGGCTTCAGGGGTTCACGATACGATGAGCCGGCGTCGGAGTCGAGGCGCGATACTGCCATGGGGATGGGGCGGATGACCAGGGGACCGGAATCGAACGACATGATCAGGGTGACGATCGGCGTACCCACGTACCGGAGGCCGGAGCTGCTCCGAGCGCTGCTGCGCACGCTTCCCGAGCGGATCGCCGAGTGCGCAGACCTCGGGGTCACGGTGGACGTGCTGGTGGTGGACAACGATCCCTCCGGCTCCGCCAGGGAGGTGGCCGCCGGTGCGAGCGTCCCGGTCCGCTACGTCGTCGAACCCGAGCCGGGGATCGTCGCCGCTCGCAACCGCCTCCTGGACGAGTGCGCCGACCGCGACCTGCTGGCCTTCATCGACGACGACGAGGTCCCGCGAGAGCGGTGGCTCTCCGCGCTCATCGAGGTGTGGCGCGAACACGGCGCCGATGCCGTGATGGGGCGCGTGATCTCCGTCTTCGACGAGGACGTCGACCCGTGGCTCCTCGCATCCGGCACCTTCCGACGGCCGCCAAGGGAGACGGGCACCGTGCTCCAGGTGGCAGCGGCGGGCAACCTGCTGCTGGACCTCCGCTCCATCCGGCGGCTCGGTCTGCGGTTCGACCCTTCGCTCGGTCTCGGCGGCGGCGAGGACACACTCTTCTCCCGGCAGCTCGCCCGACGAGGCGGCTTGATCGTGTGGTGCAACGAGTCCGAGACGGAAGACCTCGTCGTCGCCGCGCGCCTGAGCCGCGCCTGGGCGGCACAGCGTGCCTTCAGCTCGGCGAACGCGGGCACCCGCATCCAGCTCCAGCTCACCGACGGGAAGATCCGCCGCGGGGTGCTGCGACTGCGGGCTCTGGTCGGAGGCGTGGCCCGTATCGTCGTCGGCGCCCTGCGGAGAGCCTTCGGCGCCCTGACCTCGAACATCACCCATCACGCCAGGGGAACCCGGCTCATGCACCGCGGACGGGGCACGATCGCCGCCGCCCTCGGTCGACGCTACGACGAGTACCGACGCCCATCGGAGGATGACGCCACCATGACCGTTCCCGGATCGACCATCCGCGTGATGCAGTCGTTGGGCGCTCCCCGTCCGACGACGAACCCGTATAACAAGATGCTCGACGAAGCACTGGGCTCGACCGAGGGCCTCACGCGTCTGCGGTTCTCGTGGGGCACTGCGCTGTTCGGGCGCTATGACGCCTTCCACTGGCACTGGCCGGAGGCGAAGCTGCACGGATCCACCTGGTGGAAGTCCACGGGCAAGTATCTGCTCACCGCCGCGCTCGTCTTCCGTCACCGCCTGTCGCGTCGGATCGCCGTGGTGCGCACGGTGCACAACATCGAGCTGCCGGACGACAACGCGCCGCGCCTGTGGCTGCTGCGTTTCATCGACCGCCACACCGACTACCGGATCGTCATCAACGAGACCACCCCGCTCGCGCCCGGCACGCCGCACAGCTTGATCCTGCACGGCGACTACCGCGGCTGGTACGCGAAGTTCCCCGCTGCGGAGAAGGTTCGGGGCCAGCTCGGCTCCTTCGGCGGGATCCGCCGCTACAAGGGCCTCGAGGGGTTCATCGACGCCTATGCGGAGGCCGTCGCGGTGGAACCGGCTTTGAGCCTGCGGATCGGCGGACGCCCGTCCACCCTCGAGCTCGGCGATGACCTCCGTGCACGGACGGCAGACCTCCCCGGAGTGAGCCTGCACCTCGACTTCCTGAGCGATGCCGAGCTCGTGCAGCTCGCGACGTCTTCCGACCTCATCGTGCTGGCCTACCGGTTCATGCACAACTCGGGCAGCGTGCTCGCCGCCCTGTCGATGGACCGACCCGTGCTCGTGCCCCGCAACGAGGCGAACGAGACGCTCGGACGCGAAGTCGGTCAGGAGTGGGTGCTCATGTACGACGGAGACCTCGATGCTCCGACCGTGGTGGAGGCGTGGCGGGCGGCGACCACGCTGACGGGTTCGCCCGACCTCTCCCGACGGGACTGGGCCGATGCAGGCCGTGCCCACGCCGACGCGTTCCGCGCGGCCGTGCGAGTGAAGCGACGCGGCGCGAAGCGCTAGACGACGGTGGGCCGCGACGCGGTCACCTCGGGGGCAGCAGCCCCCGCACCAGGGCGGCGACCATCACTTGCGTGGTGAACTGCCGCTCGACCTCGATGCGCCCGTTCCGCCCGAGCTCGGCGGCGCGCTCGGGGTGATCGAGAAGACGGAGCAGCGCGAGGGCGAGCTCGGCGGGATCCTCAGCGGGAACGAGGTGACCGGTGCGCCCCTCACCGACGTACTGGCGCATCCCCGGGGTATCGGAGACCACGACCGGACGGGCCGTCGCGAGGGCTTCGAGCGCGACAGTCATCCCGGATGCGTGGAGGTTCTCCCTGGTCGGAACGACCACGACGCTCGCCGTGGCGTAGAGGTCACGCAGCTCGGCGTGCGGCAGATGGCGGACGACCCGCACCCCCTCCGGCGGGTCGAGGTCCGAACGGGTCTGCACGACCACGTCCGTCTCCGGACGGATGGCGAGCACACGCGCGAGCGCCGCGAAGAGAGTCGCCGGGTCGCGGTCTCTGTCGTTGCCGGCGCTGACGATGCACGGCCGCGCCGGGTAGGGCCTCGCGACGAAGAAGGAGCTGTCGATGCCGAAGGGCACCGCGAACACCCGCGTCTCCGTTCCCCCCAGCATCGTGCGCAGCGGCTCGACCTGCGCCTCGCTGAGCACCCAGGCGGCCTCCGCCCTGCGCAGCATCGCCAGCATCCGCTCCGGTGCTCCGTCTGTCTCGGCCATGTCGGTGAGCCAGATCACGCCGGTGGCGAAGCGATCCCGCGGGTGCGTGGTCTGCATCCGATAGGCCGTGTTCTCATCCCAGGTGAGCGCGAGACCGCGGGCGGGACGCGGCCCCAGGGAGAGTCGCGAGCGAGCCCGTGCGATTCTGCTCGGCGGGGCGAGGTCGACCACCTCCACGGCCGCGTGGTCGCGTAGCGCATCGAAGCCGTACGGCCAGACACTGGGCACCTCTCCCCTGGCGTGGCTCTGCTCCCAGGCGCGCGCCGACTGTTCGGCTCGATGCGCCCAGGTGAGAGTCAGGGAGGGACTGCCCTCGGATTCCACGAGCCAACTATGGACCTCGCCACGGATCCTGGCAAGAGAGAAGTTCCGGAGATCGCTTCGCTCTGCCTTCGAGCCCCGCCTTCGCGCTCCGGCGCTAGAGCTCGCCGGGCTTCATCACCTCGGCGTCGATCGCCCTGATCACGCGTTGCGCCGCGGTGTCGGTGGGCGGCTCGACGCCGACCGCATGGTCCTTGCTCCGACGCTTCGGCGCGTACACGACGAGCGAGTGGAACAGGAACCGGGCGAAGAACGCCACGATGAGCGAGAGGCCTGTCGCGACGACGCTCGAGATGTGCCACGACTCGACCATCAGCGCCATCACCGGGATGCGCAGAGCCGCCTCGACGTTGTTGAAGGCGAAGGAGCTGGCGAAGCGGATGCCGAGACCACGGGCATCCGTGCGCATGTCGGCGAACACGAACCGCTCCTGCAGCAGGAAGTTGCCGATGATCGTGACCTCGGCTCCGATGATCGCCGCCCAGATGTACGGCACGTCCGCGGCCGTCAGCACCCACATGATGCCGAGGTTCGCTGCTGCTCCGATCACGCCGATCAGTGCGAACAGCGACATCTTGCCGAAGCGCAGTCGCGCGAGGTGCTCGAGGAACATCGCCCCCTGACGCAGGCTCGCCTTCGAGGTGCCGTGGCGACGCTCGGCGAACTCCATCGGCACCTCGGTGATGCGCATGTCGTTGCGGGCCAGGATCTCCAGGAGGATCTTGAAACCGCGAGGCTGGAGCGTGGAGAGGTCGAGGCGCGCGCGGTCGACGAGGAAGAAACCGGTCATCGGGTCGGTGCTGTGGGCCAGGCGGATCGGGAACATGGCCCTGGTGAGCCAGGTCGCCACGCGGGAGACGCCGAAGCGCACCGCCGTGCCGAGACCGCTCGTATCCCCTCCGCCGACGTAGCGCGACGCGGCGACGACATCGGCGTCCCCCTGCGAATACCGGGCGAGGAGGGCGGGGAGGAGCTCGGGCGGATGCTGGAGGTCGCCGTCCATCACGATGCAGACGTCGGCCGCGGCAGCCCCGAGCCCGACGACGACCGCGCCGCCCAGACCCCCGGTGTTCTCGGAGCGGTGGAGCACGCGCACGGGGATCGGCGCGTCCGCCGCGACCCTGGCGATCTCGACTGCCGTATCGTCCGTGCTGTCGTCGACGAACAGGATCTCCGCGTCCCACCCGTCGAGCGCTGCGGCCGTGCGCGCCACGAGCTCGGCGACGTTGTCGCGCTCGTTGAACGTCGGCACGATGACCGTGACCCGTGCCCCCACGTCCGCCCCCTGTCCCTCACGCGCATCGCGTGCGGCCTCCATCGTTCCACGGGTTCCTATGCGGAAGGAAACCCGAACCTGCTAGACTCTCGAACCGCGGCTGTGGGAGTCGCGGAGCGGATGGGGATCCGCTTACTGGGGAATTACTGATCTGGGGAGATCATGGGGACGCGTATCGGCTATGCCGTTGGTGCTTTCGACCTGTTTCACGTCGGGCATCTGAATCTACTTCGTCACGCCAAGCAGCACTGCGACATTCTGATCGCCGGTGTCGTCAGCGACGAGATGCTGCGTCAGGTGAAGGGCATCGAGCCCGTCATCCCGACCGCGGAGCGTGCGGAGATCGTGAAGCACATCTCGTTCGTCGACGACGTCTACGTCGAGACGACGCCTTCGAAGATGGACTCGTGGCGCGACGTGCAGTTCACGCACTTCTTCAAGGGCGACGACTGGCGCGGCACCGACAAGGGCCTGCGCTTGGAGCGCGAGTTCGCCGAGGTCGGGGTCGAGGTCGTGTACTTCCCGTACACGGCGCACACGTCGAGTTCGTCGCTGCGCCGCGCCCTCGACGCGATCACCGCCGGGGCGAACGCTCCCGCCGTCGCCTCGGTGCGCTGAGCGCCTGAGCGGTCACCGGGGTCACCCGGTCGATCCGCCCGGTCTGCCTTCGCGCGGCTCTGTCTGCCTTCGCGCGGCTCTGTCGGCCCTCGCGCGGCTCAGTCGGCCCTCGCGCAGCTCAATTGGCCCTCGCGCAGCTCAATTGGCCCTCGCGCAGCT
>NZ_LSJW01000217.1:0-10166 GCF_001557335.1 Microbacterium sp. CCH5-D1 | reverse complement strand
GCGCGGCGATCTCACCGACCGAGTGACCGGCGATCCCGTCGGCGCGGCGTCCGGCTCGCTGCGTCAGTGCGTCACCGGCGATCAGCGACGCGGCGACGATCAGGGGCTGCGCGACGCGCGTGTCCCGGATCGTGTCGGCGTCCGACACCGTCCCGTGCTCGATCAGGTCGACCCCCGCGGCGTCCGAGTACACGGCGAGGCGGTCTGCCACTCCGTCGAGCTCGAGCCAGGGGGCGAGGAAACCGGGGGTCTGCGAGCCCTGTCCAGGGCATACGACGACAATCACCCACCCAGTCTGCCAACGATCGGGGCGAAGCGGTGGATGATCCATCACAAGATTCCGAAAAACCCTTGTGTGTGGCGTACAGAAAGCCGACTCAGCGCGAAGGGCGGCGAAGCGGTGCGCGTCGACGGACCTGGTCTGCGGCGCCGATCGAGCCGAGGATCAGCGCGGTCTGCAGGATGAGGGCCTCGCGGGGACCGGTGGCATCCCAGCCGATCACCTCGCTGACGCGCTTCAGGCGGTATCGCACGGTGTTGGGATGCACGAAGAGCTCGCGTGCCGTGGCCTCGAGGGAGCGCCCGTTGTCGAGGTAGCTCCACAGCGTGGTGACCAGGTCGGTCGAGTGGGCCTGCAACGGGCGGAAGATGCGTTCGATGAGGGTCTGCTTGGCGAGCGGGTCGCCGGCGAGGGCGCGCTCGGGCAGCAGGTCGTCGGCTTCGACCGGGCGGGGAGCACCGCGCCATGCACGGGCGACCGCGAAACCGGCGAGAGCGGCACGGGCACTCTGGCTCGCATCGACGAGTGCGGCGACCTCCGGTCCGAGCACGACATAGCCAGGACCGAACGAGGGCTCGAGGCGGGAGGCGATCTCCCGGAACCCGAGCTCTTCCTCTTCGCCGTCCTGCCCCTCGACGCGGGCGCGCCCCAGGACCAGCACGAGCCGGGAACCCTGCACGCCGATGAGCACGTCGACCGCGAGCTTGCGTGCGGTGCGACGAACCAGGTCGACGTCGAACTGCGCGGGCGTGGTGCCCACGAGCACGGCCACCTCGCCATGACCATGCCATCCGAGTGCGGCGATCCGGCTCGGCAGCTCCTCGTCGGCTTCGCCGGTGAGGATCGAATCGACGACGAGGGCCTCCAGCCGGGCATCCCAGAGTCCGCGGGCTTCGGCGGCTCTGGCATACACATCAGCGGCGGCGAAAGCCACATCGCGGGAGTAGAGGAGGATCGCCTCCCGCAGATCGTCGCCTCGTCCGGCGACGCGTTCCTCCGTGACCTCGACCGTCACGCGGATGAGCTGCAGAGTCTGCTGGAGGCTCACGCTGCGCAGCAGCTCGCGCGGGGCTGCCGCGAAGATGTCGGCGGCGATCCACGGCGTGGAGGTGGGGTCTTCATACCACTGGATGAACGAGGTGATGCCCGCCTGGGCCACCAGCCCGACCGCGGAGCGGCGGGCTGGTGGCATGTCGGCGTACCACGGGAGGGTGTCCTCCAGGCGTTTGATCGTCACCGAAGCGATGTCACCGGAGATCCGGCGCAGCCAGGTGAGTGTCGCGGCCTTGTCCATGCCGGAGGGAGAAGAACCTGTCACCGAGGGCTCAGCTTTCGCCGCCCGCGTTGCCGCTGGTCCCGGCGTTCACATCGTGCAGGCGGTACTTCTCGATCGCCTGGGCCGCGAGCGAACGGTCGACCTTGCCGTCCTCGGCGAGCGACTGCAGCGTGCGGACCACGATGGACGGGCCGTCGATCTTGAAGAAGCGCCGTGCGGCGGCACGGGTGTCGGAGAAGCCGAAGCCGTCGGCACCGAGAGTGGCGAAGCGGTTCGGGACCCACGGACGGATCTGGTCCTGCACGGCGTGCATGAAGTCGCTGACCGCGACGACCGGTCCCTCGGCACCCTGGAGCTTCTGAGTGAGGTACGCGGTGCGCGGCTCGGCCTCGGGGTGCAGGAAGTTGTGCTCGTCGGCGGCGAGGCCGTCGCGGCGCAGCTCTGTCCACGAGGTGACCGACCAGACATCGGCGATCACGCCCCAGTCCTTCTTCAGCAGCTCCTGCGCTTCGAGGGCCCAGGGGAGTCCGACACCGGATGCGAACAGCTGTGCGCGGTGTCCCTCGCCCTCGCCGACGGAGACGCGGTGGATACCGCGGACGATGCCGTCGACGTCCACATCCTCCGGCTCGGCCGGCATCACGAGAGGCTCGTTGTAGAGCGTGATGTAGTACATCACGTTCGGGTCCTCGTGCTGGCCGCCGTACATCCGCTCGAGACCGGAGCGCACGATGTGCGCGATCTCGTAGCCGTAGGCCGGGTCGTACGAGATCGTCGCCGGGTTGGTGGCGGCGAGCAGGTGCGAGTGGCCGTCGGCGTGCTGGAGTCCCTCACCCGTGAGGGTGGTGCGACCGGCCGTGGCGCCCATGATGAACCCGCGGGCCATCTGGTCGCCGGCTGCCCACTGGGCGTCGCCCGTGCGCTGGAATCCGAACATCGAGTAGAAGATGTAGACCGGGATCAGCGGCTCGCCGTGCGTGGCATAGGACGTGCCCGCCGCGGTGAAGGCGGCGAGGGCGCCGGCCTCGTTGATGCCGACGTGCACGATCTGGCCCTGCGGGCTCTCCTTGTAGGCGAGGAGGAGCTCACGGTCGACCGACGTGTAGTGCTGGCCGTTCGGGTTGTAGATCTTCGCCGACGGGAAGTAGGCGTCCATGCCGAACGTGCGCGCTTCGTCGGGGATGATCGGCACGATGCGGTGACCGAAGTCCTTGGAGCGCAGCAGGTCCTTCAGCAGGCGGACGAACGCCATGGTCGTGGCGATCTCCTGCGTGCCGGAGCCCTTCTTGGGCAAGGCATATGCCGAATCGTCCGGGAGGGAGAGCCCGACGTGGGTCGAGCGGCGCTCCGGGAGGAACCCGCCGAGCGCGTTGCGGCGCTCGAGCATGTACTGGATCGTCTCGTCCTGAGGCCCCGGGTTGTAGTACGGGGGCAGGTACGGGTTCTCTTCCAGCTGCGCATCCGTGATCGGGATGTGCATGGCGTCGCGGAACGTCTTGAGGTTGTCCAGCGTCATCTTCTTCATCTGGTGGGTCGCGTTGCGGCCCTCGAAGTGCGGTCCGAGGCCGTAGCCCTTGACGGTCTTCGCGAGGATGACGGTGGGCTTGCCCTTGTGCTCGGTCGCGGCCTTGAACGCGGCGTAGACCTTGCGGTAGTCGTGGCCACCGCGCTTGAGGTTCCAGATGTCGTCGTCGGAGTAGTCCTTGACGAGGGCCGCGGCCCGCTCGTCGCGGCCGAAGAAGTGCTCACGGATGTATGCGCCGGACTCGGCCTTGTACGTCTGGTAGTCGCCGTCGGGGGTGACGTTCATGAGGTTGAGCAGTGCACCCTCGGTGTCGCGGGCGAGCAGGTCGTCCCACTCGCGGCCCCAGACCACCTTGATGACGTTCCAGCCCGCGCCGCGGAAGAACGACTCGAGCTCCTGCACGATCTTGCCGTTGCCGCGCACGGGGCCGTCGAGGCGCTGCAGGTTGCAGTTGACGATGAAGGTGAGGTTGTCCAGTCCCTCGTTGGCTGCGACCTGCAGCTGTCCGCGGCTCTCGACCTCGTCCATCTCGCCGTCGCCCAGGAATGCCCAGACGTGCGACTGGGACGTGTCCTTGATGCCGCGGTTCTCGAGGTACTTGTTCGACATCGCCTGGTAGATGGCGTTGATCGGACCGAGGCCCATCGACACCGTCGGGAACTGCCAGTACTCCGGCATCAGGCGCGGGTGCGGGTAGGACGGGATGCCGTTCGGCGCGTGCGACTTCTCCTGGCGGAAGCCGTCGAGCTGGTCCTCGGTGAGGCGCCCCTCGAGGAAGGAGCGGGCGTAGGTGCCGGGTGAGGCGTGGCCCTGGATGAAGATCTGGTCGGCGCCACCGGGGTGGTCGGCGCCCTTGAAGAAGTGGTTGAAGCCCACTTCATACAGCGCCGCGGAGGACGCGTACGTCGAGATGTGACCACCGACGCCGATGCCGGGGCGCTGGGCGCGGTGCACCGTGATGGCCGCGTTCCAGCGGATCCAGGCGCGGTACCGGCGCTCGACCTCCTCGTCGCCAGGGAACTCGGGCTCGTTCTCCGGCGCGATGGTGTTGATGTAGTCGGTGGTCGGGACCATCGGCACGCCCAGGTGCAGCTCCTTGGAGCGCTTGAGGAGGCTGAGCATGATCTCGCGGCCACGTCCGTGGCCCTTGGCGTCAACCAGCTCATCGAGCGACTGCTGCCATTCGCCCGTCTCTTCCGGGTCGCTGTCCTGGGGACCCTGGGAGTACGGATCCTGGTCGTGCACGGTCACGGGGGAACCTTTCGTCAAGCTGGCAGGTCATGCCAAGGAAACGGGAAGCGACACGGGCAGCCTTGTCAGCTGTGCACAACGCGCGCCGGGTTCAGCCTATCCCTCTTCCACGACACGGGTGCGCATCGTCCGCCCGATAGACTGGGCATACCAGGGCCTTTAGCTCAGCTGGTAGAGCGCCACGTTTACACCGTGGATGTCGTCGGTTCGATCCCGGCAGGGCCCACCTCCACCGAGACGGCTCACCCCGCCGCGACCACTAACGAGGCTTCGCAGCGATCACCGAGTTCGGGATGTGCCCGGCGGCGAGCACCGCCGCCGCAATCGCGATCCAAGCGTTCTGGAGCCACGCGGCACCGGCGAGGAACACGCCGACCGGTAGCAGCGCCATCGGAACGGGAACTCCGACGACCGGGGCGAACAGCGACGACAGTCGTCTGCCCGACACGAGGTAACGCCCCCAGAGGGCCCAGTACGCCACGACGAGGATCGCCGCGGGGATCGCCCACCACCAGAGCGGGCGATCGCCCACCGTGATCACCGGCACCGTCACGCAGAGTGCCTGCCCTGAACGTTCGAGGACCTCGACGACCTTCGGCACGGCGACGCGCTCCATCGCCGGTCGAGGAGGGAACCACACCAGCAGCAGGTTGGGGGCGAACACGGCGAGACTCAGCGCGAGCCCGAGCACCGAGAAACCCATGATCGCGACCTTATCGGGCAGATGCGGGGTCCGTTGCCCTTCGGCTTCCCGTCGACTCCCTGGCGGTCGCCTCGCTGCGGATCTAGGCTCCCGACATGGGACTTCTGACCTTCAGCCTCAATATCACCCTGGACGGCTGCGTCGACCATGAGGAGGGGATCGCCGATGACGAGACCCACGCCTACTTCACGCGGTTGCTGGAGGATTCCGGCGCCGTGCTCTGGGGTCGCACGACCTACGAGATGATGGAGGACGCCTGGCCCGCGGTCGCTCGCGGCGAGGTGGAGGCCCCGCCGGCGCTGCGCGAGTGGGCGCTCGCTCTCGAGGTCAAACCCAAGTACGTGGTGTCCTCCACGCGCGATGAGTTCCCCTGGACGAACACCCATCGGATAGCCGGGAACCTGCGAGAGGGCGTGCAGCGTCTCAAAGACGACACGCCGGAGGGTGTTCTCCTCGGAAGCGGCGCCCTCGCCGCCGAACTCGACAGGCTCGATCTGATCGACGAGTACCGGTTCCTCATCCACCCCCGGATCGCGGGGCACGGTCCGACCCTGTTCCGGGATCGATCGTCCGACACGCGGAAGCTCGAACTGGTCTCGGCGGAGCCGCTGCGCAACGGAGCGATCGTGACGCACTACAGGCGCGCCGAGTGATCCGGCCCGGTGCATACCGCGTCGCGGTCGCCGAGGCAAGGCCCGAGGGGCGGGCGCAGCGCGGCGCGTACGCTGTACCGCACGGCAGGACTCCAGAATCGACAGCGGGGAGCTTTCACACATGGCGGGACGCATCGTCATCAGCGGGGCCTCTGGCCTGATCGGTTCCGCGTTGGCCGCTTCGCTGCGCACCGACGGTATCGAGGTCACCACCCTGGTGCGTCGTGCGCCGCGATCCGAGGATGAGGCGCAGTGGGCGCCGGGCGAGAGCGCGCTCGACCCTGATGTCGTGGCAGGCGCCGACGCCGTGGTCGCGCTCGGGGGTGCCAGCGTCGGACGACTTCCGTGGACGCGCGGCTATCGTCGTCAGCTGGTCGACTCGCGTCTGCAGGCCACCCGCACCCTGACGACCGCCCTCCGTGCGCTGCGGTCCGATGCTCCGGCTCTCGTCTCGGCGTCCGCGGTCGGCTACTACGGTTCCGCTCCCGGCGAGATCCTCACGGAGGACTCCGCTGCAGGGCAGACGTTCCTGGCGGAGCTGACGGTGCGGTGGGAGGCCGAAGCCCGACGCGCGGAGGACCACACCAGGGTCGCGCTGCTGCGTACCGCTCCCGTCATCCATCGGCGAGGAGTGCTCAAACCGCTCATCCAGCTGACCCGGTTCGGCGTCTCGGGCCCGCTCGGTCAGGGCACGCAGATCTGGCCCTGGATCTCACTCGACGACGAGGTGCGTGCGATCCGTCACATCCTCGACGCGAAGATCTCGGGGCCGGTCAACCTCACGGGGCCCACTCCCGCGTCTGCGAACGACATCGGGCGTGCTCTCGCCGAGCGGATGCACCGGCCGTTCTGGCTCCCCGCCCCCGCCTGGGCGCTCCGGATCGCACTCGGCGATGCCGCCGACTCGCTCCTGCTCCCGGATGCGGATGTGCGTCCGCAGGTGCTGGAGCTGTCCGGCTTCCGATTCACACATCCGACCGCCGCCGACGCTGTGGCCGCCGCGCTCTGACCGTTCTGGGGCATTCTTCCGGCGACAGCCCTCCCGCATCGACACGTTCCACTGCGAGACTGAGCGCATGGAGATCATCGAGAACTCGAAGCTCACGGTCGTCGGCGCGGGAAGTGTGGGGTCGAGTGTCGCCTATGCGGCACTGATCAGGGGTTCCGCGCGGCATGTCGCGCTCTACGACATCGCGACCGAGAAGGTCGAGGCCGAGGTGCTCGACCTCGCTCACGGCACGCAGTTCACCGGCTCGAGCGACATCATCGGCGGCAGCGACATCTCCGTCGCCGCGGGTTCGCACGTCGTCGTGATCACGGCCGGCGCGAAGCAGAAGCCAGGCCAGACCCGCATCGAGCTCGCCGAGGTCAACGCAGGCATCATCCGTGGCATGATGCCGGATCTGCTGGAGGTCGCCCCGAACGCGATCTACGTGATCGTCACGAATCCCTGCGACGTGCTGACGGTCATCGCGCAGGAGGAGACCGGGCTTCCGCCCGAGCGCATCTTCGCCTCGGGAACCGTGCTCGACACCTCGAGGCTGCGCTGGAAGCTCGGACAGCGCGCCGGTGTCTCGACGGCGAGCGTCCATGCGCACATCATCGGCGAGCACGGCGACACCGAGTTCCCGCTCTGGTCCCGTGCCACGATCGGCACGGTGCCGATCCTGGAGTGGGAGACTCCGGGGCACCCGCGATTCACCCTCGATGAGCTGCAGGAGATCGCCGTGGACGTGCGTGACGCCGCGTACAAGGTGATCCTGGGCAAGGGCGCGACCAACTACGCGATCGGCCTGTCGAGTGCGCGCATCGTCGAGGCGATCCTGAGTGACGAGCACGCCGTGATGCCGGTGAGTACCGTGCTGCGTGATTTCCACGGTATCGACGGTGTCGCACTCTCGGTGCCGTCGATCGTGAGCGCGACGGGGGCGGTGCCGATCCGGAACACATCGTTCTCCGACGGGGAGCTGGCCCTGTTGCGCCAGTCCGCCGACGCCCTCACGACTGCGGCGGCATCCCTGCGTCCGTGAGCGGGGGATCGTTGCGAAGCCGACACCCCGCTCCGCATCACCGGCCGTGCGGGTCCATGCGGTTGAGCGTGGCGACGACCTGATCGTAATCACCGCGGGCCTCGCCGTAGCGGAGGAACTTCACCCGCTCGACCTGGATCTCGGCGGCGTCGGGCTGGGCCTCGATCAAGGCCATGACCTCGTCGATGAACTCGTCGAGCGGCATCGCCGACTCGTTGTCCTCGTGGCCCGGCATGAGCGCCGTGCGCACAGCGGGAGGCTCGAGCTCGAGCACCGACACGCTGCTCCCCTCGAACTGCAGGCGCAGGGACTCGCTGAGCATGTGGATCGCGGCCTTGCTGGCGTTGTAGGTGGGTGTCACCCGGAGCGGGGCGAACGCGAGTCCGGACGAGACGGTCATGATCGTCGCGTCGCCCTGGGCGCGGAGGTGCTCGACGAAAGCGGCGATGAGTCGGATGGGGCCGAGGATGTTGGTGACGACCGTCTCCTCCGCGGCGGAGAGGAATCCCGAGGGCGTGCTCCAGTCCTCGGCCCGCATGACGCCCGCCATCGTGATGAGCACATTGAGACCGGGGTGCGCGGCGAGCACCTCGGCCGCCGCTGCTTCGATGCTGCTCGCATCCGTCGTGTCGACCCGTACGGTGTGGATGTCGGGGTGCTCGTCGGCGATCGTCGCGAGACGGTCCTCGCGGCGCCCTCCGACGATCACGGTGTTCCCCCGTTCCCGCAGCCGCAACGCGAGAGCGAGACCGATGCCGCTCGTGGCGCCGGGGATGAAGATGGTGTTTCCGCTGATGTTCATATCCCCACCGTCGTCCTCCTGTGGCAGCCGCTCCAGAGAGCGGTCATCCAGGGACGGGCGATCCCTGGAACGCGAGCCGGCAGCGGGGGATACTTCTGAGGTGGACCGCGAAGCACTGGCCGAATTCCTCCTCCGTCGACGCGAGGCGCTGAGCCCGGCCGACGTCGGACTCGCGGCAGGGCCGCGGCGTCGCACCGCGGGTCTGCGCCGAGAAGAGGTCGCGCAGCTGGCGACGATGTCGACGGACTACTACACGCGACTGGAACAACGACGAGGGCCTCAGCCGAGTGTCCAGATCCTCACCGCCCTGGCCCGGGCCCTGCGGCTGACCGAAGACGAGCGGGACTATCTCTTCCGGCTCTGCGGACACAGCGCCCCCGATCGTGCCTGGCACGCGGAGTACGTGCGCCCGGGCATCCTCCGCGTGCTCGACCGGCTGCACGACACCCCCGCGTTCGTCGTCTCGGTGCTCGACGAAGTGCTCGTGCAGAACGACGCATCCCGTCCGCTGATCGGCGACGCGACCACCCTCACCGGACTCGACCGGAGCGGCATCTACCGCTGGTTCGCCTACCCCGATACCGAACGGCTGCGCTACCGGGAAACCGACCATCCGCGACAGGCCCGTGCGCTCGTGGGCTCGCTGCGTGCCGCATACGGGGTGATGGGTGCTCGATCGAGGGCGGGTGACATCGTTGCGGAGCTGACGGTGCGCAGCTCGGAGTTCGTGGAGTTGTGGGACGCGCACGAGGTGAGTCGACGATTCGAGCAGCACAAGGTGATGGTGCATCCCGAGCTGGGTGAGATCGAGGTCGACTGTCAGGCGCTGTTCACCGAGGACGAGTCGCAGGCGCTCATCGTGCTCACAGCAGCGCCGGGGAGCGAATCCGCGAGCAAGCTCGAGTTCCTGCGGGTCCTCGGCACGCAGAACGTCTGACCAGCGGTCGTCAGGACTCTTCGTGGGTCCGGGGATCGGCGTCGAACAGGCGCCCGTCCGGGCGACCGAGCGCGGTGATCGCGGCCACCTCCGCGTCGTCCAACACGATCTCCGCGGCGGCGAGGTTCGTCACCTGGTGCTCGAGTGACGAGGCCTTCGGGATGGAGACCGTGCCACGGGCCACGTGCCATGCGAGCACCGTCTGCGCGGTGGTGATACCCCGGGACGATGCGATCTCGTTGATCACGGGTTCGTCGAAGAGCTCCTTCGCACGCCCCAACGGGCTCCACGCTTCGGTGAGGATGCCGCGTTCGCGGTGGTAGGCCAGCTGCTCGTCCTGCGGGAAGTACGGATGCACTTCGATCTGGTTGACCACGGGCCTGACCCCGGTCTCCCGCTCGATGCGCTCAAGGTGCTCCGGGAGGAAGTTGGAGACGCCGATCTGGCGGACGACGCCTCTGGCCTGCGCGTCGACGAGCGCGGCCCACGCCTGGACGTACTCGTCCTGGTTGGGGTTGGGCCAGTGGATGAGGTGCAGGTCGGTCACGTCGAGTCCGAGGCGGGAGCGGCTCTCCTCGATGCTGGTGCGCGCCTTCGCCGAGGAGTGGTGCCGTCCGGGGAGCTTCGTGGTGACGATCACGTCCGAACGTGCCACCCCGGAAGCTGCGACCCCACGGCCCACCGAGCCCTCGTTCTCGTAGTTGAATGC
>NZ_LSJW01000216.1:0-314 GCF_001557335.1 Microbacterium sp. CCH5-D1 | reverse complement strand
ACCCTCACCCCCGACGAGCAGCAGCACAGCTGGGTGCACGCCTTCGACCGCGGCGGCTCCTACCTCGCCGCCGTCGCCGGCCTCGAGGTCGGCATCGGATCTCCCACCCACCACCCCGAGCCGCTGCCGTTCACCAAGCTCCCCGGCTACTGGAACATCACCATCCCCGAGGACGGCCACTGGCTCACCCCCAACCTGTTCAGCCCCCGCGGCGTGACCGGACAGGCCACCCCCGGCAGCCGCATCTGGGTCGCGACGCCCACCATGGAGCTCGCCGCCGAGCTCGGCGTCGAGCCGGAGATCCACGAGGCCTA
>NZ_LSJW01000215.1:0-23953 GCF_001557335.1 Microbacterium sp. CCH5-D1 | reverse complement strand
CTCCACCGCACGACGAAGGCCGCCGAATCCTGCACGGATCGGCGGCCTTCGTCGTCGGGGGCTCAGCGGGGACGGGCGCGCTCGTACTGCGACGGCCAGGTGACCTCGGCGTCGAGCTCGTGCGCGGCGCGGAGGGCGAAATGCGGGTCGCGCAGCCACTCGCGTCCCGCGAAGATCGCGTCGGCGGCGCCATCGGCGAGCACCTGCTCCGCGTGGGAGGCCACCGTGATGAGGCCCACCGCGGAGACCGGGATCCGACCGCCTTGACGCACGCCCTCGGCGAGCGGAACCTGGTATCCGGGGAACACGGTGATCTGCTGATGCGCCACGAGGCCACCGCTCGATACGTCGATCAGGTCTGCACCGTGCTGGGTCGCCCAGCCACTGACGATCTCCGCCTCCTCCGGCGTGAACCCGCCCGCCGCGTGGTCGGTGGCGGAGATACGGACGAACAGCGGCACGTCGGCGCCGGCGGCGTCGCGGACGGCGCCGACCACGCGCAGCAGTAGACGAGCGCGGTTCTCGAGCGAACCACCGTATTCGTCCTCACGGTGGTTGGACAGTGGGGAGAGGAACTGGTGGAGGAGGTAGCCATGCGCTCCGTGGATCTCCAGCACGTCGAAGCCCGCGGCGACCGCGCGATGAGCTGCATCGGCGAAGGCCTCCACCACGCGGTCGATGCCCGCCGTATCGAGGGCAATCGGGGTGTCGAAGCCCTCGTAGGCGATGGCGGACGGCGCGGACGTGGTCCATCCACCCTCAGCGGTCGGCACAGTGCCTCGTTCGGGAGCCCACGGCCACCACGTCGAGGCCTTGCGGCCGGCGTGGGCGAGTTGGATGCCCGCGTGCGAGCCCCGATCGTGGATCGCCTGGACGATCGGGGCGAGCGCGTCGCGCTGCTCGTCGTTCCAGAGCCCCAGGTCGCGCGGCGAGATCCGCCCGTCGGGGACGACCGAGGTCGCCTCGGCGATGATGAGCCCGGCGCCGCCCGAGGCGAACTGCGCGAGGTGAGTGTGATGCCACTCCTGCGCCACGCCGTCGACGGCGCTGTACATGCACATCGGCGACACCCAGAGGCGATTGCGCAGGGTGACGGAACGGATGGTCAGCGGGGAGAAGAGAAGACTCACCCTTCGACGCTACCGCCGCGCAGGCGACCCGAGGGCCGTCGCACTAACGTGGAGTCATGGTCGAGGTGCGCGAGTGGACGCGAGATGACACGGCGCGGTTGTTCCGTGTTCCCACAGCCGACGACGACAAGTACGCCCGTGGTGTGGTGGCGCTTCGCACCGGGTCGCCCGCATATCCGGGTGCCGCCGTGCTCGGGGTGGAGGCCGCGTGGCGCACGGGCGCCGGATTCGTCCGGTACGTGGGCGCGGAGCGGGTGGCAGATGCTGTTCTCGCCCGACGTCCGGAGACGGTGGCGGGGGCGGATGTCGGCCGGTCGCGGATCGACGCCTGGGTGATCGGTTCCGGCACGGACCCCACCGACCGGGACGACGCGGAGCAGGCCGCCCTCGAGGCGATCGTCGCCGGCGATGCAGCCGTGGTGATCGACGCGGGCGCACTCGATCTCGCCGGGAAGGCGCGCGCTCCTTTCCTGGTGACCCCTCACGCGCGGGAGTTCGCCCGGCTGCAGGAGCAGCTCGGCATCTCCACGTCCGAAGAGGATCGCGCGTCGGCGGCCAGGAGGACGGCGGACCGGGTCGGAGGCACCGTGCTGCTCAAGGGAGCTCGCACGCTGATCGCGTCTCCTGACGGCGGCGTCATCGCCGTCGACGCGGGTACAGGGTGGCTGGCGACCGCAGGGACAGGGGATGTGCTCGCCGGGGTGCTGGGTGCCGTGCTCGCAGCGAACCAGGGCCGCCCGATCGCCGAGGTCGCCGCCGCCGGGGCGTGGATACACGGACAGGCGGGCCGAGTGGCCGCGGGGATGAGCGACGGCGGGACGGGGCATCCGATCGTCGCCATGGACGTCGCTGCGGCGCTGCCGCAGGCGATCGCGGACGTCCTCGCGTGAATCGCCCGCCGACCGGGGTGGCCGTGCTGTGGGTCGCCTTCCTCCTCGCCCACCTGCTCACGGCATGGGCGGGCTGGGTCTATCCCAGTCAGCCCATGGGCGATGTGGTCCTCGTCTACGAACCCTGGGCTTCGTCGGCCCTCGACGGGGGCCCGATCGTCGGTGTCACCGAGACCTGGGTGTACCCGCAGCTCGCGCTCGTGCCGATGCTCGTGGCCAAGATGCTCGCGGCGCCGCTCGTGCCGCTGCTCGGGGTCTCCGGTGCGTACCTGATCGGGTGGGCCGCCCTCGTTGTGATCCTCGATGCGGTGGCGTTCGGAGTGCTGATCGGCCGCTCGCCGTCGCGCCCGCGCCGCGTGGCCGCCTGGTTCTGGTGCGCGGCGCTGCTCC
Organism: Microbacterium sp. CCH5-D1; assembly: GCF_001557335.1. Taxonomy (NCBI): domain Bacteria; kingdom Bacillati; phylum Actinomycetota; class Actinomycetes; order Micrococcales; family Microbacteriaceae; genus Microbacterium; species Microbacterium sp. CCH5-D1. The sequence continues at coordinate 21,543 of NZ_LSJW01000215.1, read as the reverse complement.
TCCTCGGACCGATCGCGCTCTATCGGATCGATGCGATCACGGTGCCGATCGCCGTGATCGGCGGGCTCTGGCTCGTGAGTCGGCCGGTCGTCGGTGCTGCCCTCCTCACGGTGGGCGCCTGGATCAAGATCTGGCCGGGCGCGCTCGTGCTCGCCGCCGTGATCGCGCTCAGGGCGCGCATGCGGGTGCTGTTCGCCGCGCTGGCCGTCACGGCCGGAGTCGTCGCAGCGCTGCTCGTGCTCGGAGCGGATTCCGAGATCCTCGGCTTCCTGACGGAGCAGACGGGACGGGGACTGCAGATCGAAGCGGTCGCCGCCACGCCGTTCCTGTGGCTCGCCGTCACCGGGGCCGCCCGCATCGAGTACAGCTTCGAGATCCTGACCTTCCAGATCACGGCACCGGGCGTCGATGCCGTCGCGGCCGTGCTCACGCTCCTGATGGCGGTGTGCGTGCTCGCGGTCGCAACCGTCGGCGCGCTCAAGGCGATCCGCGGTGCGCGCTTCACCCGGCTGTTCCCTCCGCTCGCCCTCGCGCTCGTGACGCTGCTGATCGTCACGAACAAGGTGGGCTCCCCGCAGTTCCAGACCTGGCTGATCGCGCCGATGATCCTGTGGCTCGTGTTCGACCGCGTCAGGGCGCGCGTCCCCGCCGTCGTCGTCCTCGCCCTCTGTCTGCTCACCTGCCTCGTCTACCCGATCGGCTACGACGCGCTGCTGCGAGCCGATACCCTCTCCGTCGCCGTCCTCACGGTGCGGAACGTCCTTCTCATCGTCCTGCTCGTGCTGGGCATCCGTGCTCTGCTTCGCGTACCCGTCCGCCAACCGAAAACCCTGGAGTGAACCCATGTTGATCGCCTTCTCCGTCGCCCCGAGCGGAACCCCGGCCGAGGGTGCCGAGCGCACCGATGCATCGGTGCACGACGCCGTGGCCGCTGCCGTGCGCGTGGTGCGGGAATCGGGCCTGGCGCACCGCACCACCAGCATGTTCACCGAGATCGAGGGCCCGGACTGGGACACCGTCATGGGCGTCGTGAAGCGTGCGACCGAGGCCGTCATGCCGTTCGGATCGCGGGTATCGCTCGTGTTGAAGGCCGATATCCGGCCCGGGTACTCCGGAGAGCTCGACGCGAAGATCGAACGCCTCGAGGCTGCTCTCACAGAGGCGGGCTCGGAAGAGGCGGGCTCTGCGCGCGCGGATGGCTGACGTCGTCCCGGCGACGTCGATCGCTCTTCGACCGGCGCTCGCCGAGGACGCCGAGTGGATCGCGGAGCTCCGGGCCGACGTGCTCAGAGTCGACCTGGAGCGACTCGGACGTTATGACGAGGTCCGTGTCCGGCAGCGCTTCCGCGACGCGTTCGAGCCTGCGCAGACGCGGATCATCGTCGTGGATGCCGTCGACGTCGGCTCTGTCGCCCTCCGCCGAGACGGCGATTCGCTCTGGCTGGAGCACTTCTACATCTCTCCCTCGCACCAGGGTCGCGGGGTCGGGGGCCGCGTGCTCACGACGGTGCTCGACGGTGCCGGCCGGTATCGCCTCAACGTGCTCAGGGGCAGCCCGGCCCGAGGCCTGTACGAGCGCCACGGGTTCGTCGTCGATTCCGAGGACGACGTGGATGTGTTCATGACGCTCGATCGTCCGAGGGCCGGTAGGCTGTTCCGGTGAATCCCTCGACTGAATCGAGGGGTGCGGCGAAGTGGGCGCTCCTCTCTCTCGCCATAGGCAGCTTCGGAATCGGCATGACCGAGTTCGTGGTCATGGGCCTGCTCCCCAACATCGCCGCCGACCTGCTCCCTTCGCTCTGGGCGACCAGCCCGGAAGATGCGCTGAGCCAAGCGGGGTGGCTGATCTCGCTGTACGCGCTGGGTGTGGTGGTCGGCGCCCCGACCATCGCCGGTTTCGTCGCGCGATATCCACGGCATCGGGTGATGATCGTGCTGGCTCTCGCGCTGACGGTGTTCAACGCCCTCACCGTGGTGCTGCCCACGTTCGAGCTCGTCGCCGCGTCCCGCTTCCTCGCCGGTCTCCCGCACGGTGCGTACTTCGGCATCGGTGCACTCGTGGCGGCCGAGGTGATGGGGCCGGGCAACCGTGCCAAGGGCGTGGCCTTCATCCTCACCGGCCTCACGGTCGCGAACGTCGTCGGCGTGCCGCTGGGCACCTTCCTCGGACAGCAGTGGGGGTGGCGCTCGGCCTTCGCGGTCGTCGCCATCGTGTTCGCGCTCGCCACTGTCTGCATCGCGCTGTTCGTGCCGGAGCATCCGGGGGATCCAGGGCGCACGATGCGGCAGGAGCTGCGGGTGTTCCGGATCCCGCAGGTGTGGTTCACGTTGGGTGTCGGCGCGATCGGGTTCGGCGGGTTCTTCGCCGTCTACAGCTACATCGCGCCCCTGGTGACAGAGGTGTCCGGTTCGCCGGAGTGGGTCGTGCCGATCGTGCTCGTGCTGATGGGGCTCGGGATGACGGCGGGAAACCTGGTCGGTGGTCATCTCGCCGACATCGATCTGCGTCGCACGTTGCTCTTCGGTCTCGCCGCCATGGCTCTCGTCTTCGCGCTGCTCGCCTTCCTGTCGTTCTGGATCGTCAGCCTGGCGGTCGTGGTGCTCGTGGTCGGTTTCGTCTCGTCGGTGCTGAGCCCGACGATCCAGACCCGCCTCATGGATGTGGCCGGTGACAACCAGTCGATCGCGGCAGCCATGAACCACTCCGCGCTCAACATCGGCAACAGTCTGGGTGCCTTCCTCGGCGGCGTCGTGATCGCCGCAGGCTGGGGCTTCACGGCACCGGCGTGGACAGGGGCCGCGCTCGCCGTGGCGGGTCTGCTGATCGCCCTGCTGTCCTATCGCGTCGAAGGGCGTCGTCCCGCGCCGGTGGAGCTCGTCACAGCGGTATCGGCCGGATCGGCATCGGTCGTCTCGACATCGACAGCACCGACCTCGACCGCACCGTAGACGACCGCACCGTAGAGTGACGGGGTGAGTGCTCCCGAGACGACTCTGCCCGTGGCCGGGACCGTTGTCCTGCTGCGGGCGTCGGATCCGGGATTCGAGGTGCTCCTGATGCGGCGGCCCGATCGCGGCTCGTTCGCGGGAGCGTGGGTCTTCCCCGGGGGCAAGGTCGAGCCCGGTGACATCCGCGGGGGTGGCGACATCGACGATGCGCGGCACGCCGCCATCAGGGAGACCGCCGAGGAGGTCGGCCTCACGGTCGAGGATCTCATCGTGCTGTCGGAGTGGCAGCCGCCGCCGGAGGCACCGACGCGCATCCGGACCTGGTTCTTCCTCGCTCACGCACCGACCGGGGAGGCCGCGCGCTCCGCCGATGAGGTCGAGGAGATCGCGTGGGTGCGCCCGGCTGAGGCGCTCGCGCGCCATGCGGCCGGGACGTGGAGCCTGTACCCGCCCACCTGGATCACACTGCATCAGCTCTCGGCGTTCGGCGATGTGTCCTCGGCGCTCGCCTCGGGCGGCTCGGCCCAGCTGTTCCAGACGCGGGTGCTCGACTCCGATGCCGGTCGGGGTTTCGCCTGGGAGCAGGGGCGTCTCGAGGCGGGTTCGCTGCCCTGGCGGTTCGAACCGAGCTGAGCGGAGGGGTCAGCTCTCGAGCAGTCGCCGCAGATTCGAGCCGACCGCCTCGGTCTCGATGAGGAAGCCGTCGTGTCCGAAGTCGCTGGCGATGACCACGGCCTCGTCGTCGATGACGTTCGGGATGCTGCGGGCGATGCGCTGCTGTCCGTCGACAGGGAAGAGCCGGTCGCTGTCGATCCCGAGCACCAACGTGGTCGCGGTGACGGCATGCAGCGCCTCTTCGACGCCTCCTCGACCGCGGCCGACGTCGTGCGAGTTCATGGCCTCGACCAGGGTGATGTAGCTGTTCGCGTCGAATCGGCGTGTGAACTTGTTGCCATGGAAGTCAAGGTACGACTCCACCGCGAAGCGTCCGCCGTGACCGAGCGGTGACACGTCGGACTGCCAGGAGCGCTGGAACCGCTGATTCAGCTCGATCGGGCTGCGGTAGTTCAGCAGAGCCATGCGTCGGGCGAGGGCGAGCCCCCGGTGCGGACCGTCGCCGTCCGCGAGATCGTAGTACTCGCCGCCCTGGAAGCGCGGGTCCATGCGGATGGTCTCCAGCTGCACGGTGTTGAGCGCGATCTGGTCGGCGGTGGTCACCGGGGGAGAGGAGAGCACGGCGAGGCGCTGCACACGCTCGGGGTGCGTGACCGCCCATTCCAGCGCGTGCATCCCTCCCATGGAGCCGCCGATGACCGCGGCCCAGCTGTCGATGCCGAGAGCATCGGCGAGGCGCACCTGGGCGGCGACCTGGTCGCGGATGGTCAGGTAGGGGAAGCGCGACGCCCATTCGTAGCCGTCCGCGGCGATGCTCGCAGGTCCCGTCGATCCCTGGCATCCTCCCAGCATGTTCGGGGCGATCACGAACCAGCGGTCCGTGTCGAGCGGAGCGCCAGGACCCGTGATGTCCTCCCACCAGCCCGCGGTGGGGTGGCCGGCGCCCGCGGCTCCGCGCACGTGACTGTCGCCGGTGAGCGCGTGCAGCACCAGGACGGCATTGTCCCGTGCCGCGTTCAGCTCGCCCCAGGACTCGTAGGCGATGCGGATGCCGGGGAGCTCTGTACCGCTCTCGGTCGCGAACGGTCCGAAGGGGGCGAAGCGACGACCCCCCACGGGGTCGCCGTCCCGCCAGGCGCCGGTCGCCGGCGGACGGGCGCGGAGCAGCCTGACATCGGCCTCCGTCACGGGTGCAGAGGGCACCGTGTCCTCGGAGGTCGTCTGCCAGTCCATGCTTCCATTCTCGCCTGGCAGGGCACCCCTCGGTGGCAGGTTACGGAGTGATCGCGGATCGGGCTCGGGTGACGGTCGCCAGATGGTCGCTGTTGCCTGCGCGCATGGTGCCAGAGGTGACGACGTCGAGTCCGCGTACGAACACCTGGTCGATGCGGACGAGTGGGAAGGCCGCGGGCCATGTGAAGCCCAGGCTTCCGTCGGTCGGGCGCACCCAGTCGGTCTCCGCGCGCAGGGCGGTCAGACTCGGATCGGTCGACGGTGCGTTGAAGTCGCCGACGACGATCAGCGACTCCGCCGGGTCGGACGCCACCTCTTCCGCGATGCCGCCCAGCATGGTGTCACGGTCCTGTTGGTGCCCTGGCCGTACCGATGCCGCGTGCAGCACATAGACGGCGACGGGAGCGGACGGGGCCTGCACCTCGACGCGAAGCGCGCGCTTCCAGCTGAGTCCGAGTGTGAGGGGCTCGGCATCAGCGAGGGGATACCTGCTCCAGACGCCCACCGTCCCGACGGTGTAGGAGTGCGGGTACTCCGCTGCGAGGGTGTCCTGCGCGGCGGAGAGGCTGTCTCCGTCGAGCTCGACGAGGGCGATCACGTCGGCACCGCTCTGCGCCAGCTCGGAGGCGGAGGATGCGGCTCCACCGGAGCGCGCTCGCACGTTCTGACTCACGACGGTCAGCTCGGATGCGGCAGCCGACTCCACGTCCGCCCCGCCGGGGAGGCCGGGGAACGCCGGCATCATCGCGAGGACCCACAGGAGTGCGGGAACCAGGATCAGGACGAGAACTCGCGGCGCACGCAGGAGGGCGACCAGCACCAGTGCGACGAGGATGATCCCCAGCCACGGGAGGACAGCCGAGACCGCGGTGCCGACGAGCCCCGGGATCCAGCCGCAGGCGACGACGAGTGCCAGGAGGACACCGGTCACGGCGAGCCACCGGGCAACGGTCTGTGAGGCAACGGTCCGTGACCGCCGCGTGGGGTGCGGGGGGTGCTGAGCGTCGATCATGGTCTCCTCGGGGCGGAGTCCCATTCTCGACGGAACCGCCTGTGGGTCGGCCGGGTGAGGCCGTCGCCGTCACACGAAGATGCCCCGGAACGCAGGGCTCCGGGGCATCGACGTGGTGCGGGGATCAGGCGCGGGCGGCCTCCGAGACGGCACGTGCCGCGGCGAGGGCCTGCTCGAGGTCGGCCTTGAGGTCATCGACGTTCTCGATGCCGACGGAGAGCCGGACCAGACCGGGAGTCACGCCGGCGGTCAGCTGCTGCTCGGGCGTCAGTTGCGCGTGCGTGGTGGACGCCGGGTGGATGACGAGCGAGCGCACGTCGCCGATGTTGGCGAGGTGGCTGAACAGCGACAGGCTGTTGACGAACTCGCGACCGGCCTCGACGCCGCCCTTCAGCTCGAACGACAGCACGGCTCCGACGCCCTTGGGGGCGTACTCGTTCGCCTTGGCGTACCACGGCGACGAAGGCAGGCCCGAGTAGTTGACGGTCGCGACGTCGTCGCGGCTGTCGAGCCACTCGGCGATCTCCTGCGCGTTCTGCACGTGCCGCTCGATGCGCAGCGAAAGGGTCTCGACGCCCTGGATGAGGTTCCAGGCGCTCTGCGGCGCGATCGCCGATCCCAGGTCGCGCAGCAGCTGCACTCGCGCCTTGATGATGTACGCGAGCGGGTCGCCCACAGCAGCCGTGTAGCTGGCGCCGTGGTACGACGGGTCGGGCACCGTGAGGCCGGGGAAGGTGTCGACGTGCTTCGACCACTCGAACTTGCCGCCGTCGATGATGACGCCGCCGATGGTCGTGCCGTGTCCGCCGAGGAACTTGGTGACCGAGTGGACGACGATGTCGGCGCCGTGCTCGAACGGGCGGATCAGGTACGGGGTGGCGATCGTGTTGTCGACGATCAGAGGGACGCCGTTCTCGTGGGCGATGTCGGCGACGGTGCGGATGTCGAGGATGTTGATCTGCGGGTTGCCGATCGTCTCCGCGAAGAACAGCTTCGTGTTCGGACGGACGGCGCGGCGCCACTCCTCGGCGTCGTCCTGGTTCTCGACGAAGGTGACCTCGATGCCGAGCTTCGCCAGCGTGTACTTGAAGAGGTTGTAGGTTCCGCCGTAGATCGAGCTCGACGCCACGAAGTGGTCGCCGGCCTGGGCGATGTTGAGGATCGCGAAGGTCGATGCCGCCTGGCCGCTCGCGAGGACGAGCGCCCCGGTGCCGCCTTCGAGCGCGGCGAGACGCTGCTCGAGCACGTCCTGCGTCGGGTTCTGGATACGGGTGTAGATGTTGCCGAACTCCGCCAGCGCGAAGAGGTTGGCCGCGTGGTCGGCGCTGTCGAACACGTACGAGGTGGTCTGGTAGATCGGCGTGGCACGCGCCTTGGTGACCGGGTCGGGGGCAGCGCCGGAGTGGATCTGCTTGGTCTCGAAGCGCCAGGACTCGGGTGCGGACATGTGATTCCCCCAGAAGTGGTCGGAAGGTCGGATGGCGGATGCCGTTGCAGCGACAGTACGGAATATCGGCGCTTGTCAACAACAGGTGGGAAATGTGACGTAACAGAGGGGAGCCCCGGAATCACGCGGCGGGAGGGTTCCACGACAGCGCCGTGGAGGGAGCTCGCAATCGGGGGAGAACGCCGTACGGTGGAGGCATGGTGAACAGACGAGCAGTGGTGACAGGTGCGAGTTCGGGCATCGGCGCAGCGACGGTGCGTGCGCTCCGTGCCAGGGGATGGGACGTCGTCGGTGTGGCACGCCGCGCGGATCGACTGGCCGCGCTCGCCGCGGACACCGGGGCTTCGGCCATCGCCTGCGACCTGACCGATTCGTCCGCCGTCGAGGCGTTCGTGGGCGAGATCGAGCGATCCGGCCCGGTCCACGCTCTCGTCCAGGTCGCCGGTGGCGCCCGTGGCACCGATCGCATCGAGGACGCGTCCGTCGAGGACTGGCAGTGGATGTTCGACGCCAACGTCCTGGCGAGTCAGCGTCTCGTCGCGGGCCTGCTTCCGCTGCTGCGCCGTGCGGCTGCCGCGGACGGCCACGCGGATGCGCTCTTCGTGACGTCCACTGCCGCGCAGACCGCGTATGCCGGAGGTGCGGGCTACAACGCGGCGAAGGCTGCGGAGGGGATGCTGGTGAAGGTGCTCCGGCAGGAGCTCAACGGCGAGCCCATCCGTGTGGTCGAGGTGGCTCCGGGAATGGTGCACACCGAGGAGTTCACGCTCAATCGGCTCGGCGGTGACCCCGTGGCTGCGGAGGCGGTGTACGCCGGTGTCGAAGCCCCGCTCGTGGCCGATGACGTCGCCGACGTGATCGCCTACGCCCTGGAGTCTCCCGGCCACGTGAATCTCGACCTGATCACGATGCGTCCGGTCGCGCAGTCCGCACAGCACCTGCTCGCCCGCGGGCCGCTGCGCGTACGATCGGCCGATTGACGATGGCGCAGACTCTCGCGGAGCTCGCCGCCGAGGGGCGGATCGATGAGGGATGGGCCGAGGCGCTGGCCCCGGTGCAGGACACGATCACCGCGCTGGGTGAGCGCCTCCGTGCCGAGCAGCAGGCAGGGCACGGCTACCTCCCGGCGGGTGGGAATGTGCTCCGCGCGTTCCAGCGGCCCCTGTCGGACGTGCGGGTGCTCATCACAGGACAGGATCCGTACCCCACTCCTGGGCACCCCATCGGGTTGTCGTTCGCCGTGGATCGCGACGTGCGCCCCCTGCCCCGCAGCCTTGCGAACATCTACAAGGAGCGGCAGAGCGATCTCGGGATTCCGCCGGCACCGCACGGAGACCTCACCGCGTGGAGCGATCAGGGCGTCCTCCTGCTCAACCGGGTGCTCACCGTGCGCCCCGGCGCGGCGGCGTCGCATCGAGGCTGGGGGTGGGAGAAGGTCACCGAGCTGGCCATCCGCACCCTCGTCGCCCGCGATCAGCCGCTCGTCGCGATCCTGTGGGGCAGGGACGCGGCGAACCTGCAGCCTCTCCTGGGCGAGACGCCGGTGATCTCTTCCGCACACCCCTCGCCCCTCTCCGCCAGCCGTGGCTTCCTCGGGTCGCGACCGTTCTCCCGCGCCAACACCCTTCTCGAGGAGCAGGGTGCGGCGGCGGTGGACTGGCGAGTGGATGGCGAAGGCCCTCTCTCCCTAAGCTGAGCGCATGCAGTTCGAGCCGGGGGACCGTCGCCGCGTTCTCCCGCGCCATCTCCGACCTGCCCCGGCCCCCGAGGTCTTCTCCTATGCGATCCGCCCGGTCCGCCCGGCGGATCTGCCGCACGTGCGTGAGATATACAACCACTTCGTGAGCAACTCGGCCGTGACCCTCGACGAGCGCCGCAGCAGCATCCCCTACTGGCGCGAGAAGTACGCGCTGCTGACCAGGCTGCAGCTGCCGTTCCTCGTGGCGGTGTCCCCGGGCGGCGAAGTGATGGGCTACGCGCTGGCGCAGCCCTGGGCGGGGAAGAACGCCTACAAGTACACGGTCGAGGACTCGATCTACCTCGGTCCGGGAGCCGGGGGCAAGGGGCTCGGCGCGGCACTGCTGCAAGCACTCATCGACGCCTGCGAGCAGATCGGTCTGCGCGAGATGGTCGCGGTCATCAGCGATCATGGCGCCGAGGCGTCGATCCGACTGCACGAGAAGCTCGGCTTCGTCGAGGCCGGACGGATGGGGCGGGTCGGCTACAGGTTCGGCAGGGACCTCGGCACCGTGTACATGCGTCGTGTGCTCACGCCGACGGGGCGGCGACGAGGGAAGCTGTTCGGCGCGCGACGCTGATGCCCGGAGGGGCGCACCCCGTTCACCTCGTCCGCTCAACCGCCCGGCGGGGTGGGGATGACGGGGATCGCCGCGAGCAGCCTCCTGGTGTAGTCCTGCGTGGGGTGCAGGAGCACATCGCTCGTCGCGCCCCGTTCGACGACGCGCCCGTCCTTCATCACGACGACCGTGTCGCAGAGGTTCTGCACCACGCCGATGTCGTGAGACACGAGCACGAGTGTGAGGTTGCCCGTGCGTCGCAGCTCGATCAGCAGCTCGAGGATCTGCGCGCGCACGGTGACGTCCAGGGCGGACAGGGGTTCGTCCCCGACCAGGACCCGCGGACCGTGGACGATCGCCCTGGCGAGCGCGATCCGTTGACGCTGCCCGCCGGAGAACTCGTGGGGATACCGGTCTGCCATGTCGGGCTCGAGGCCCACCTGGGCCAGTACCTCGCGGACGCGCGCGCGGTGGTCGCCTTCGACGCCGAGCGCCCACAGCGGTTCGCGGACGATCTGGCCTGCCGTCATGCGCGGGTCCAGGGACGCGTAGGGATCCTGGAAGACCAATCCCGTCTCCCGCCGCAGCCAGTGCAGGGACTTCGCGGGAGCGGATGCGTCCACGGCACGTCCGTCGACCGTCACAGAGCCGGATGTCGGGCGGTCGAGTCCCAGCAGCAGTCGCACCAGGGTGGACTTGCCCGATCCCGACTCGCCGATGATGCCGACCGCTGACCCCTCGACGATGTCGAGGTCGGTCGGGGCCAGGGCGGTCACGGTTCGGGCACGCTCGAACGCGGAGCGCTTCGGTGCGAAGAAGTCCCGGCCGAGGCCTCGTGCTTCGATCAGGCTCATGCGGTGCCCCCGTCCGGACGCCAGAGCGTGGCCGTCGCATCACGCAGCAGTCCCTGCGTGATCGGCGAAGCGGGACTCGACAGAAGGGTGGAGACCGGTGCGGCTTCGACGACCTTGCCATGTTCGAGCACGACACCCTCGGTCGCGACCTGGGCGAGCACGGCGAGATCGTGGGTGATGAAGACCAGCGACATGCCCTCGTCCGCGACGAGCGTCAGCAGCAGGGAGAGGATCTCCGCCTGGATCGTGACATCCAATGCCGTGGTCGGCTCGTCCGCGATGAGCAGACGCGGACGACAGGCGAGAGCCATCGCGATCGCGACGCGCTGCCTCTGACCGCCGGAGAGCTGGTGCGGGTAGCGGTCGACGATCGACTCCGGGTCGGGCAGCCGCACCCGCGCCGCTTCCGCGATCGCCCGTTCTCGCGCCGCGCGGCGTCCGAGCCCTTCGTGGATGCGGATCGATTCCGCGATCTGGCGGCCGACGGTCCTGATCGGGTTGAGCGCGGTGCGGGGCTCCTGGAACACGATGCCGATGTCGTCTCCTCGGAGGCGCGCGAGCTCGCGGTCCGGCATCCCGATCAGTTCGATCCCGTTCCAGCGGATGCTTCCCCTGGCGGTCGCACCGTCGGGGAGCAGTCCCAGCACCGCGAGGGCGGTGAGCGACTTCCCCGAGCCGGATTCCCCGATCAGCCCGAGCCTCGCTCCGTCTGCGACCTCGAAGGAGACGCCGTCGACCACCGGCCGACCGTCGATCTCGATCACGAGGTCCTGCACCGACAGGCTCATGCGACCACCCCCGGAGTGTGGATCTCGGCGGAGCGGTGCCGCAGCGTCGGATCCGTCGCCTCGCGCAGACCGTCACCCAGCAGATTCAGCGCGAGCACCGTGATCGTGATGGCGAGTCCCGGCCAGATGACCGACAGCGGATGCACCCCGATGTAGCGCTGGAGGTCGGCGAGCAGCAGGCCCCAGCTCGGATCGACCACGGAGGCGCCGAAACCCAGGTACGACAGGCCGGCCTCCGCGAGGACGGCGACGGCCATCGACCAGGACAGCTGCACGATGAAGACGGGTGCCACGTTCGGCAGCAGGTGGCGCACCAGGCTCTGCGCGGGGGTGAGTCCTGCGGCTCTGGCGGCGAGGACGAAGTCGCTCTGCTGCACGCGGCGCAGCTCCGGACGCGTGACCCTCGCGATGTTGACGCCGAAGCCGATGCCGACCGCCCAGATCACGACCCAGAGCGAACCGCCCCAGACAGAGGAGATCATCATCGCGATCAACAGCACAGGGAAGGCGATCAGGATGTCGACGAGCACGGCGACGGTCTCCCGCATCCACCGTGCGGTGAGCGCTCCGAGTGCGGCCAGGGCGATCCCCACAGCCGTGGCGACGATGCCGGCCCCCACGCTCACGAACACCGTCGTGCGGGCACCAGCCATCAGCAGACTCAGGATGTCGCGTCCGGTGTCGTCGGTGCCGAGGACGTGGGGCCAGCTCGGCGGCAGCCACCGATCGCCGATGTCCGAGGCTTGCGGATCGAACGGTGTCCAGAGGAGCGAGATCAGCGCGGTCATGACGATCACCAGGACGACGACGATGCCGAAGCGTCCTGTGGAGGTGTCCCAGAGGCGGGCGAGCCAGCGCGGATTCATGCGGACTCCCGCTGACGAGGATCGATCGCGCGGTGCAGGAGGTCGACCAGGAAACCGACGACCAAGACGAATCCGGTGAGTACGAGGAGTTCGCTCTGCACCTTGATCAGATCGCGCGTGCCGACATCGGCCACGAGCATACGGCCGATCCCCGGCAGGGTGAACAGCTGTTCGATCACGACGGACCCGACGATGATGCCGGCCACCTGGAGCCCGAGCACGGTGATGATGGAGAGGCCGACGGCGGGGATGCCGTGCTGGATGAGGGCTCGGGTACGGGTGAGACCCTTCGCGGCGGCGGTGCGGACGAAGTCCTGTCCCGCTGCCTGCAGGGTCGCGCTGCGTACGAACCGCATGAGCATCGCCCCCTCGACGATCCCGATCGTGAGCGCGGGGAGCAGCAGCGACTCGATCGCCTTCCCCGGTGTGGACCAGCCGGTGCGGGGGAAGCCCTGGGGAGGAAGCCATCCCAGCCATACCGAGAACACGACGATCAGCATCATGCCGGCCCAGACGACGGGGACGGCGGCGAGCGTCTGGGCTCCGACGCTGAGCGCCGTCCCGCCGCGCCGATTGCGAAGAAGGGCGGCGAGGATCCCGAACGGCACAGCGATGACGACGGCGATCAGGAGCGACATCGCTCCGAGCGGAACGGTGACCTGGGCCTTGAGGAGGATCTCTTCGCCGACGGAGGCGCCGGACAGCAGCGATGTGCCGAGATCGCCGCGGAAGATGCCCCCGATCCAGTCGGTGTACTGGGCGAGGAGCGGGCGATTCAGGCCGAGGGATTCGCGGAGTGCTTCGACCTCGGCGGGTGAGGCCTGCGTGCCGGCGATGAGCTGTGCGACGTCGCCGGGGAAGACGCGCAGCGTCAGGAAGATGAGCGCGCTCGACACGAGGAGCCCTGCGATGAGCAGGGCTCCCCGGACGAGCGCATAGCGGATCACGACGCGGTGATCGCTTGCTACTTCTCAGCGGAGACGGTGACGCCCGTGAGGTTGATGCGGGAGTTGATCGAGTCTTCGGGGAAGCCGGACACGATCGGGCTCACGGCGGTGATGGTCTCGCCGTTGTAGAGCCAATCGGCGGCGTGGTCTTCCGAGACGATGCGCGCTGCCTGTGCCAGCAGGTCGGCGGACTTGTCGGGGTCGACCTCGGCCAGAGCCTTCGTGTACAGTTCCTGCACCTCGGCGTTGTCGTAGCCGAAGTAGTAGTCGGGGTTGGCGAAGTTGCCGAAGTCGCGCGGCTCGACGTGCAGCACGAAGCTGAGGTCGTAGTCGTGGTTCGTGTACACGTCCTCCAGCCAGGTGGGGAACTCGACCGAGTTCACCTCGAGCGTCACGCCGACCTTCTTGAAGTCCGAGATCAGCACCTTGGGCACGGTCGTGCCGTAGAACGAGGGGATCGTGAGGGTCAGCTCGAGGTCCTCCTGACCGGCCTCAGCGAGGAGCTTCTTCGCCTTCTCCGGGTCGTAGGAGATCACGTCGGACAGGTCCTCGTAGCCCGGGTCGAGTTCGGGGATGGGCCCGTACAGTGCCGTGCCGGCGCCGACCGCGTCGATGAGAGCCTCATGGTCGATGGCGAGGCGCAGGGCTTCGCGCACCCGCACGTCGTCGAGCGGCGCCTTCTTGTTGTTGAACGCGAGAGTGGCCTTGTCGGTGGTGCGTCCCGTGGTGAGGGTGAAGTCCCCGGAGTCTTCGAGCTGAGGCGCGAGGTTCGGGTCGACGGCCGTGAGCACGTCGACGTCGCCGGCCAGTGCGGCGTTGACGCCGGCGGTGAAGTCGGGGATGTACTGGAACTCGACCTGGGCGACGCCGGCAGGATCCCCCCAGTAGGCGTCGTTGCGCGCGAAGGTGATGGTGCTTCCCTTGTTCCAACGCGTCAGCGTGAAGGGACCTGTGCCGTTCTCCGCGGTCTTCAGATCGGTGGTGTCGCCGGTCTTGAACACGAGACCGGCCGGGCCGGTGAGCGCGAAGAGGAAGTTCTGGTTCGGAGCCGACAGGGTGATCTGAACCGTGGTCGGGTCCGGCGCCGTGATCGCTGTGACCGACGCGAAGTCCGCGTTGCCCTGCACGGTGGCGTCCGTGCGCACGGTCTCGTACGAGGAGACGACGTCCGCCGACGTCAGCGGCGTGCCGTCGTGGAAGACCACGCCGTCGTTGAGGGTGAAGGTGTATGTGAGCCCGTCCGAGGAGACCTCGTAGTCGGAGGCGAGACGCCCCTCGATCTCGTTGTCCTGCGTGCGCGTGACGAGGCCCTCGTAGATGTTGTCGATCAGGATCTGCTCGAGTGCCGCGCCGCTGGTGTGGCGGATGTCGAGGTTGGTGGGCTCGAGGACGAGGCCGACGTGGAGAGTGGCGCTCGGGTCGGGGGCGCCGGGTGAGCTGCTGGTCTCCGGCTCGGTGGTGCCGGAGCAGGCGCTGAGGATGACGGCGGTGGCCGCGAGGGCGGATATCAGCGCGAGACGTCGGGTACGTCGGAACATGGGTGTTTCCTCTCGGTGCGGCAACTGCTGTGTGCCGTGGAATCGAGCCTAGAGATGTGAGAAGGGGTCAGGGTCGGGTGTGGAACGGAACGTCATATTCCGAGGGCGGGCACGGCGGCGTCGATCAGACCGGCGAGGGCGACCGGCGCGGTCTCCTGCACGTTGTGGGTGGCGTCGAGCACGACCACCTCAGCCGCGGGGACGCGTCGCTGGAGTTCGACGGCGTCGGCTTCACTCACGAATCCGCGTGCGGCACGCACCAGGGTGACCGGTACGGTGACCGCGGTCAGATCATCCCAGCCCGTCTCGTGCAGCACCGACGGTGCGGTCGGGGACCCGGGGTCGTGAGCGGCGAGGGCCTGGGCGGCGAGGTGTGCGAAGTGGTGCTTCCACTCCACCCGCCCGTCCTCGCGCACTCGCGTGTTCAGGAAGACACCGCGCTCTGTCTCGGGTCGGGAGCCCCCGAACCCCAGTGAGATCGCCTTGTCGACGAGCTCGTCGCGTGTCGCGAAGTCGGTCGGGCCCGCGTAGAACTCGCGCAGCGCCGCCGGGCCGGCACTCACATCGATGCCGGGAGTGATGTCGACCACGATGAGCTCGGACACCAGATCCGGTCGCGCTGCTGCCAGAGCAGCGCCGGTGAGTCCGCCGAGGGACTGCCCGACCACGACCTGCGGCCCTTCCACCCAGGCGTCGAGCGCTGCGGCCACGTCACGAGCGAGTGTGCGCGGCGTGTAGTCGACATCGTCCCGCCAGGAGGAGTCGCCGTGTCCGGCGAGATCGATCGCGAGCAGCGGCTGCTGCAGGGCGAGGGCGGTGGTGTCCCAGGTGTGTGCGTTCAGGCCGGCGCCGTGGAGCAGCGTCACACGCGGTGCTTCGCTACCGAAACGCAGGGCGCTCAGGATGCGGCCGTCGGCGAGTGGGAGGGTGAGGCGCGTGACCGGCGGAACCGGTACGCCGAGCGCTTCGGCCTGTGCGGGAAGATAGCTGAACTCGCTGTTGTCGATCGCCACCTCCACATTCTGCGCCCTCGGGAAGCGGCGTCGGAAATGCCGGACCAGTATGACAAGAGAATATTTCGTAACGTGTCGCATTATGTCGCATGAGGACCGGGTTTGATGGGCACATTGATCCAAGCTCCGGTTCGTCTGCGGCAGAGCTTCCCGCTCGTCCGCCGAATATCATGGAGTCATGAGCGAGACGCGTGTGCACCTGTCCAAGACCGAGCCGGCCGCGTACCAGGCGCTTGACGCGTTCTCGAAGACGGTGGGCCAGATCTGCGCGGCCAACGGCATCGACGACCGTCTCAAAGAACTCGTCATGATCCATTGCTCGCAGCTCAACGGCTGCGCCTACTGTGCGCGGATCCACGTCGACAGGGCGGTCGCTGCGGGCGTCGACGCCGACACACTGACCCAGATCCCCACGTGGCGTGAGAGCGGTGTCTTCAGCGAGCGGGAGCGCGCCGCTCTCGAACTCGCCGAGGCCTTCACGTTCATCTCGGAGGACGGGATCTCCGACGAGGTGTACGACCAGGTCGGAAGCGTCTTCACCGAGAAGGAGTACGCGGCGCTCAGCTGGGCATGCGTCTCGATCAACGCCTTCAACAGGATCGTGATCGCCGGCCGCTACCCGGTGCCCCCGCGAGGACCGCAGGCGGCGGGATGACGATCCTCGTCGTCGAAGGGGTCTCCAACGTCCGCGACGTGGGAGGCATGCCGGCGGAGGGCGGCCGGATCCGCTCCGGCGTCCTCCTGCGCTCCGGACAGCTCTCCGGAGCGACCACCGCGGGCGCCGCCGCATTGCGGGAGAGCGTCTCGCACATCGTCGACCTGCGAGACGGCGAAGAGGTCGCAGCCGAGCCGACGGAGATCGACGGGCCGGACACCACCCACCTCCCGCTGTTCCTCGGATCCGTCCGTTCCTTCTTTGAGGCGGACACCAGTCTCGACGACCTCTACCTCCACCTCCTCGAAGAGAGCGGGGAGCGGCTCGTCGCGGCTATCCGCATCATCGCGGCGAGCGGGCGCACGCTGGTGCACTGCACTGTGGGTAAGGACCGGACGGGCGTGACCGTCGCCCTCGCGCTCTCCGCGGTCGGTGCGGATCGGGAGGCCGTCATAGCCGACTACGCGCTCACCGAGTCTCAGCTGCCGGCTCAGCGCACCCGGTGGATCGCCGACTACCTGCGCACGCAGCACCCGGAGGCTGTGCACGCGGTGGCGCTGGCCACGCAGTCGCCGGCTCCCGTGATGCGCCGTCTGCTCGCGCAGGTCGACGAACGATGGGGCTCGGCTGCCGGGTATCTGCGCGCGCAGGGGATGACCGACGATGAGCTCGACGCCCTGGCCGTCGCACTCGTCGAGCGCGAGCAGCGGCCGGAGCGTGCATGATCATCGCGCAGCGGCTACCAGGTTAGGCAAGCCTTCACTTGGTGTACGATGAAGACACCATGAACACCTCGCTCGAGACCCGCGGCACGCGCGCCGAACGTCGCGCAGCGCGTCGGCGCGCCCATCACCTGGTGACGGCTGATGAGAACTCCCTCACGGAGCTCGAGGTGTTCCTGACGACGCTGCCACTGTGCGCCTCCGGGCGCATCTTCATCGAGGTGCCGACGGTCGCCGACATCGGCGTCATCGAGGCTCCCGGTCGCATGACGGTCACGTGGCTCGCTCGTGAGCAGCGTTCCGGGGCTCCCGGAAGCAGCCGTGCGTGCGCAGCCGGTCAGGCGCTCACCCGTGCGACCTGCGCCTGGGCGGACGAGATGATGTGCGACGACGAGATCGAGACCCACGTCACGCTGCTCGGCGGTTACCTCGGCACGGCCGACATCGTCGAGCACCTGACGAGTCATCTCGAGGTCTCGCCGACGCTGATCCGTACCCCCGAGCGTTTCGGCCTGCTGCCCGCCGACCGCTGACTCCGCGTCCGCGCGCCTGATCCGAATCGGCCACTCGCGGCCTGAGACGTCCGTGCAGAGACCGTCGTAGGGTCAGCGCGTCCGTCGAACGTAGTTGCCGTCTTCGAGCCCTGCCTCGATCTCGAAGCGGTTGCGCAGGGGGTCACGCCCCGCGAGGAAGTACAGGATCGGCATCAGGAAGCCGTAGCGGAGCCACTGCGCCTTGTGCACAGCCTCATGACGGAGCACGGCCTCGCTCGGTCGCACGTCTCCGGTCAGGAAGCAGCCGCCGACGCACACTCCGCCGCGATTGAACGTCCATGCCGGCATGCCCTGGAAGATCCACAGGCCCGCCCGCCGTTCGACGGGTCCTGTGCTCCACAGCGAGCCCCACAGCCACCCGACGGCGGTGCCCCAGAGGTAGCCCAGGCGGCTGATCGGGGAGCGCAGCAGGAATGAGGGGATGCGGCGGTCGAGACGTCGGCCCCGGCCCAGGGCGGCACTCGCCGCGGGTCGCCAGTCGGGAGCCGTCGTCATGCCACCGCTCCGACCAGTCGCAGCAGTGCGCCGAGATCTTCGACGGCATCGGCCGGTGACCTCGGCGCGAAACCTGCGATGGTCGCGCCCGCGAGCGGCACTTCCGAGCGCAGTGCGCGGATGGCGGTGCTCAGCGCGGCGGGGGACAGCCCGAACGGCACCGACGACGAGACACCGGCGAAGTCGGACGGATCGAGCACGTCGACGTCGATGTGCACCCAGACCCGTGACGCCCCGGTCGCGCGGACCGCGCCGAGCAGCGCCTCGGGATCTGCGAGGTCGTCGACGGAGAGATTCGTCAGAGACGCGAGCTGCTCGACCTCCGCGTCATCGAGGTTCCGCATGCCCACGGTGATCACGCGATCGGCGGGGATCGCGGGCGAGAGCACGAGCTGCTCCTCGCCCTCGCCGAGCACAGCCCGCAGTGCCATGCCCGAGAAGGCACCGGAAGGGGACGTGTCCGGCGTGTGCATGTCGGCATGCGCGTCGCACCACACCACGGCGAGGTCGTCGGTTCCGCCCGGCAATGCGTCGAGCGCGGCGACGGTGATGCTGCAATCGCCCCCGATCACGACGGTGTCGGAGTCGATGTGCCCGTGCACGAGTTCACGAGTGCGCAGCAGAGCGCTCAGACGGCGTACACCTGTGCCGAGGGATTCACCGGCTTCGACAGGAACGTCGAGAACGGTCGTCGCCGCGCGGGGGAGATCTCCGGCGATCGCTGCAGCACCGTCCGTGAGGAGCATCGCGCGCGCTGCGGGCGAGCCCTGCCACTGCGGGATGACGAGGAATCGCACCATGAGTGCCTCCGAAGAAGGGGGGACGGATGCCTCGGCCCGCGGCCGAGGCATCCGCCCGGTGATGTCAGTTGCCTTCGATGGCCTGGCGGGGAGCGCCGCCGCCGGCCTTGAGCTCGGCCAGACGTGCCTCGACCTCGGTCAGCTCGCCGAGATCCTCGAGGCTCTCGAACTGGGCGTCGAGGCTCGACGCTGCGAGCTCGATCTTGCCCTGAGCGATGGCCTCCTGGCGGCGGACCTTGTCTTCGAACCGTCCCAGCTCGCTGGTGGGGTCGAGCACGTTGATCGAGCCCACGGCGTCCTGGACGCGGGTCTGCGCCTCGGCGACCTTGGCACGGGCGAGGAGTTCGCTGCGCTTGTTCTTGAGCTCGACCAGCTTGTCCTTCATGCCGTTCAAGCCGCTCTTGAGCTTGTCCACGATCTCGGTCTGCGCCGCGATCTGCGGCTCGGCGCCAGTGGCCTCGCGCTCGGCGCTGATCTGACGCTGCAGAGCGATCTTGGCGAGGTTGTCGAACTTGTCCGCGTCGGCCGTGTTGCCGCTCGCGCGCATCTCGTCGGCCTTGCGGCTGGCGGCGAGAGCCTTGTTGCCCCACTCGGTCGATGCCTGGACGTCTTCCTCGTGGTCGCGCTCGAGCAGGCGCAGGTTGCCGATGGTCTCGGCGATCGCGGACTCGGCGTCGGCGATGCTGTTCGTGTAGTCGCGAACGAGCTGGTCGATCATCTTCTGCGGGTCTTCCGCAGAGTCCAGCAAGGAGTTGATGTTCGCGCGGACGAGGGTCGAGATACGTCCGAAGATGGACTGCTTGGTCATGCGTGGTTCCTTTCAGAGGGCGTCTTCGAGAGCTTGTCGTACATGTCTGTGTGGGGGATCAGAAGCGTCTACCTCCTGATCGGCCGCTGCGGCCGCTGCTGCGGGAGCCGCCTCCGAAACCGGAGCTCCGGAAGCCGCCGCCGGAGGAGCGCCATCCGCTGCTGCTTCCTCGACGGGAAGAGCCGCCGCCACCGCCGGCGAGCAGCCCACCGATGATGCCTCCGAGGATGTCGCCGCCGAGTCCTGAGCCGCCCGACGAGGATCCGGACCCGCCGAACGGGCCGCCGAAGCCGCCCTGGTCGTAGCCGGAAGGGGTGTACGCCTGCACGTCCGACCGCGCGGCCGACGTGGCCTGCGTCGCCAGAGCGAGCGCACGGTTCGCCTCCGCGAGCGCGGCATCGGGGTCGGTTGCCCGCAGATTCAGCGCCTGCGACAGGCTCGCCTCCGCGTTCGCGAGGCGGGTGCGCGCGGTGGAGCCCACCGTCCCTCGACGGGTCTCGATGAAGTCCCGAGCCGCGCGGATCTCGGAGTTCGCCTGCGTGAGAGTCTGCTCGAGCAGCTGCTGCACCCGGCGGGCACGTTCGACGCTCTCCCTGCCCTGTGCGATCGCGGCGTCGATCTGCGTGTTCGCGGCGGTGAGAGCCTCGAGCACTCGCTGTGGATCGCGGGCGGTACCGCTCAGATCGGCCTGCGCCGCCCCGAGCTGCTGGGCCGTGGCGGAAGCCGCAGCGGCGATGGCACCCGAGGGGTCGGGCAGCTGCTGCCCGGCTGCGAGGTCACTCTGCAGTTCGGCGATGAGGGCACGAGATTGAGCTTCGAGCGTCGACAGCTCCGCTCCCAGCGTCGTCACCGCCTGGACGAGCTGGGCGGCCTGCGCGACGGACTGCTCGGCGGTGCGGATCGCGAACGCGGCCTCGCCTGAACGTCCGGCTGCGATGGCCTGCGCCGCCGCCTCGATCGACCGATCCGCGAGGTCGGCCCGTTCGCGTGCCTGCACGGGGTTGTCCGCGACCGTGGCGAGAGCCGCAGGGGCATAGGTGGCGGACAGCGCGTCGAGGGCAGGCTCCGCAGAGGCGAGGGCGGCGTCGAGCGCCGCGCGCTCACCGCGGACGCGCTCGAGCTCCTGCGGGGCGTTCTGCTCGAGCTTTCGGAGCTCGTCGAACGCCGCAGTGTTGTCGTCCAGGATGTCGTCGATCTCGTCGGCGATCCGGATGATGCGTATGTGCCACGCGCGGCGGTCGTGGATCGAATCCTCGATCTCGTCGTCGAGTTTCTGCTTCAGATCGAAGGCCTCGGAGATCTTCGCCTTCGCCGCATCGACGACCCGAGTGAACTCCTCGGTGGCTGCATCGCCGAACTGCGCGACGGCGAAGCCGAGCTCCTCCTTGCTCGAGGTGATGGCATCGTCCGCCTGCACGAGCGCGAGTCCTGCCTGCGTCTCGACCTGCTGGTCGGTGAGAGTGGAGAAGGGGTCGGCGGGGTCCGGTGTCTCCGGCATGGCGCCTCGCTCGCGGATCTCCGCCCGCCGGCGGGCTCCGCGCACCAGTGCCACGACGAGCCACACGAGCAGCGCGACGACGACGACGGCGACGACGATCAGCCCGATGCGGAGCGCGCCGGCGCCCCCGTCGCCCTGGATCTCGTCGGCGGCGAGAGTGATGGCGCCGACCCAATCGCCGTCCGCGGCGAAGGGGACCATCTTGTCCTCGATGCTGTCGAGTTGGCCGAAGCTCACCGGGCCGTCGGGGGCAGCGGAGATGTAGTAGCTGCGCCCGTCGACCGCGATCGCCAGGAGGTACTGTTCGGTGCCGAGGTTGTTGTTCTGCGCGACCGTGTCGGCCCACTGCACGTTGTCGGATGGGTTCGTGAAGTCGTCGACGAGCACGACGAACAGATCGGCGCTCGAATTGTCCGTCAGCTCCTGGAGCCGGGCCTCCACCGTCGCCTCTT
>NZ_LSJW01000022.1:0-18959 GCF_001557335.1 Microbacterium sp. CCH5-D1 | reverse complement strand
GCCCTCCCCGCCACGCGACGGCACCGCCGACTGAGATAACCTTCCACCGAGTCCCCGGTGAAGGAGAGCACGTGCCCGCGAACGATGTGATGGCCGACGAGACCGATCGGATCGTCGCCGCGGCTCTGCAGGTGAACGGCCGCGCGTCGTGGGGTGAGATCGCCCGCGTGGTCGACCTGCCCGAGCGCACGGTCGCCCGGCGAGGGCAACGGCTGCTCGACCGCGGACTGGTGCGGGTCTCCACATACGTCGATCCCGCCCGAGTGCTCCATGCCCGCGCAGTGCTCTTCCGCATCACGACGGAACCCCACGCGCTGTGGCAGGTCGCGCGCACCCTGGCCCGGCGCGCGGATGCCTCCTCGGTCTCGGTGCTCGAGGGCAGCAGCGACATCGCCGGGATGCTGCTCCCTCACGATGACGCCTCGATCCGCGAGCTGCTGTTCACCGACTTCCCCGAGCTCGAGGGCATCGACTCGATCAATGTCACGACGGTGCTGAAGTTCTTCCGGTCGGGGCACGACTGGCGTGCAGGGGTTCTCAGCGACGAGCAGGCCCGCATGCTCGACGAGTCCTCCGGCTCCGAGGTCGATCCCGCCGACTCCCTGAGTGAGGACGAGGAGGCCCTCATCCGACTGCTGCTCAAGGACGGGCGGATGCCGGTGGCTCAGCTCGCCCGCTCCCTGGGTCTGAACGTGACGACCACGCGGCGTCGCATGGAGTCCTTGAGCCGTCGAGGCCTCATGCATCCGCGCACCGAGGTCGTGCCGAGTCTGTTCGGACTGGGCCTCGAGGCGCTCGTGTGGCTTCGGGTGCCGATGGCGCGCCTCGAGAAGGTCGGCACGGCTCTGGCGGCCGCGCCCGAGGTCAAGTTCATCGCCGCCACCACGGGCACTTCACAGCTGCTCGCGAACGTGCTCGTGAAGGACGCCGATGAGTTCTACGACTTCCTCACGGGCCCGGCGGTGGCCGGTCACGAGGGCCTCGAAGTCGTGGAGTCGCTGGTGGTCATCACTCCGGTGCTGCGCGGATCGCTGATCGTCGATGAGGCACCCGAGGCGCTGGCCAACGATATGCCGACCGGCGCGATCCGCTTGTAGTCTGATTCTGTTACTGACATGTAACGAAATGGCGAGATCGTTCTTAACAGCTTGACCTAGTGGCGAAATAGAGCAAGTATCCTCTCCAGGGCCATCACCCCTGGAGAGGACCACCGTGTTCACGGCTACTGGAGACGATTGGGCGGATCGCGTCGCGACCCTGCCCCTGCGCACGCGCATGTTCATCGACGGCGTGTGGGAGGAGGGCTCGGCTGCACCCCTCATCCCGGTGAGCCCCCGTGACGGTCGTGCCCTTCCGCCGATCAGCACCGCATCCGTCGCCGACGTCGACCGCGCCGTCCGGTCGGCTCGCACGGCCTTCGACTCGGGCGCCTGGTCGCGCATCGCCCCCAGGGAGCGCGGCCAGCTGCTGATCGCCCTCGCGCAGAAGATCCACGACAACGCCGAAGAACTCGCCCTCACGATCTCCCTCGAGATGGGCAAGCCCGTGCGCGAGGCGCTGCAGACCGAGCTCCGCGCCGTCGTCAACTGCTTCCGCTGGTACGGCGAGGCGGCAGACAAGGTGCTCGACGAGATGCCCGTCACCGCCCCGAACAGCCTCGCGCTCGTCACCCGCGAACCGGCCGGCGTCGTCGCGGCCGTCGTGCCATGGAACTTCCCCCTGACCATGACCGCCTGGAAGCTCGCCCCGGCACTCGCGGTCGGCAACAGCGTGGTGCTCAAGCCTGCGGAGCACACGACCTTCTCCGCACTCCGGTTGGCCGAGCTCGCCCACGAGGCCGGCATCCCCGCCGGCGTGCTCAACGTCACACCGGGCACCGGGCAGGTCGCCGGTCGCGCACTCGGCGAGCACCACGACGTCGACGTCGTCACCTTCACCGGCTCACCCGAGGTCGGCCGCATGTTCCTCGGCTACTCGGCCGCGTCGAACGGCAAGCGCGTCTGGCCCGAGCTCGGCGGCAAGACCGCGAGCCTGGTGCTGCCGGACGCCGATCTCGAGCGTGCTGTCCGCGCCACCGCGGACGGCTGCTTCTACAACCAGGGCCAGATGTGCACGGCATCCTCTCGGCTGCTCGTACCGCGTTCCCAGCGCGACCTCGCCCTGGAGATCGCCGCCGAGGTCGCCCGCACGAGCCTTCCCGCCGACCCGTTCGACGTGTCCACCTCGATGGGGGCGATCGTGAGCGAGAAGCAGCTCGCGGGCATCGCGGGCTTCGTCGAGCGCGCCCAGGCCGAGGGCGCGGAGCTGGCCGCCGGCAGCGCCGAGCGATTCCAGGCCGTCGACGGCGGCAGCTACTTCGCCCCCGTCGTGCTCGGCGTCACGCCCGCGCACGAGGTGGCCCGGCGCGAGGTCTTCGGACCCGTGCTCTCGGTCATCGCCTACGACGACGTGGAAGACGCGCTCGCCATCGCCAACGGCACCGAGTACGGCCTCGCCGCGGCGCTCTGGAGCAACGATCTGAACGCCGTCCACACCCTCTCTCGGCGGCTCCGGGCTGGCGTGGTCTGGGTCAACTGCTTCGAGGAGGGCGACATGACGATCCCCTTCGGCGGCGTCAAGGGGTCGGGCTTCGGACGGGACAAGAGCCTGCACGCCCTCGAGAAGTTCACCGACCTGAAGACCACGTGGATCGAGCTCTCGTGACCCGCCCGTTCATCGGCATCACCACCTGGCGCCGTTCCATCGACACCGACCTGGGCAGCGGTCGCCCGGCGCACACCCTCGGCACCGAGTACGCCTCGCCCGTCGAGGCGGCCGGCGGTGCGGTCGTGCTGCTGCCTCCCACGGCGGGGGTCGACGAGGTGCTCGACCGCCTCGACGGGCTCGTGCTCTCCGGCGGCGAGGACGTGCACCCCTCCCGCTACGGTGCCGAGCCGCAGGAGGGGAAGAACTACGACCCCTCCCGCGACGGCTATGAGATCGCGCTCGCACTCGGTGCTCGGCGCCGGGGGATCCCCGTCCTGGCGATCTGCCGCGGGCTCCAGGTGAGCAACATCGCCTTCGGGGGCACACTCCTCGTCGACATCCCGGCCACCGAGCACCACGAGCCGGTGCGCGGCGCCGACCAGCAGCTCGCGGCGCGGCACCCGGTCCTCCTCGCCGAGGACAGTCGCCTCGCCTCGCTCTACGGCACCCGACAGCGGACCGTGAACACCATCCACCACCAGTCGATCGACGCCCCCGCACCCGGCCTCCGCCCGGTCGCCTGGGCACCGGACGGGATCGTCGAAGCAGTGGAGGCCGACGGCGACTGGCCGTTCTGGGCTGTGCAGTGGCACCCCGAGAAGATGATCGCCCCCGATGAGGCCGCAGAGGAGATGCCGCTGTTCGCGGCGTTCGTCTCGGCCGCCCGTGAAAGAGCAGCGGAACACCCCGCGGCAGAGAAAGGAACACGATGACCAAGCAGGTCTTCCTCGAGTACGAGAACGGCGTCCGCGCCGTCGCCACCCTGTTCGAGGACCTCGCCCCTCGCACGTGCGAGGCCATGTGGGGTGCGCTGGAGAAGCCGGTCACCATGCAGGCGATGCACGCCATGTACGCGGGCCCCGAGGTCATGGTCGGCCTTCCCGAGGAGGCGCAGAACTTCGACCCCGAGAAGGTACCGTTCGAGAACCAGCAGGTCGTGCCGGCGCCGGGTGACCTGCAGTGGTACTGGCAGCGTCCCATGCAGATGGGCGGCCTGCCGTTCGAGTGGTACGAGATCGGCGTCTTCTACGATCGTGGTGCCCGTACTCTCGGCCCGCTCGGATGGACACCCGTCAACATCTGGGGCGGCATCACCGAAGGACTCGCCGAGTTCGCCAAGGAGAGCGCGGCCATCCGCATCGACGGAGCGAAGCAGCTCACCATCGGACGCCTGGTCTAAGGCGTTCACTCAGTGCTGGACCCATCCCGAAGGAGCAGTGCATGAATACCCGAAGAATCCTCACCGCCGGAGCGCTCGTCGCCACCGGTGCCCTCGTCCTCGCCGGATGCTCGACCGGTGACGACACCGCAGCGTCAGGCGGCGACAAGGAGTTCGCCGGCGAGACGATCGTGGTCACGTCGTTCGGCGGCGACTGGGAGAAGGCCTTCATCGAGGCCGTCGTCGATCCCTTCGAGGAGGAGACCGGCGCCAAGGTCGAGCTGATCACGCTGTACAGCGCCGACGCCCTCGCGCAGGTCACCGCCCAGAAGGCGAGCCCGCAGATCGATGTCGTGCACTTCTCCGGCGGGCAGGAATTCACCGCTGCGGAGCAGGGGCTCATCGCCCCGATCGCCGCGGATGACCTCTCCGAGACCGGCGACCTGATCGACCTGGCGACCGCCGGGCTCGAGCGCGGTGAAGGCCCGGTCATCCAGCTCGCACCGATCGGACTCGTCTACAACACCGAGGCCGACGCTCCTGCGCCCACCTCGTGGCTCGACCTGTTCGACGAGGCCTACGCCGGTCACGTCGCACTCACGGACTTCTCGAACACGTACGGCGTGCTCTCGATGCTCCGTGTCGCGGACGCCCTCGGCGGCGGGATCGACGACACCTCGCAGGCGATCACCGACCTGGGTGCGCTGGCGTCGTCGGGTGACGCGATCGTCGTCCCGACCTCGCCCGATCTGCAGACCGCGTTCGCACAGCGCGACACGTGGCTCGCACCGTACGCGATGGACTACGCCGGCACGCTGCAGGACGCGGGCCTTCCGGTGGAGTTCATCGTCCCGGAAGAGGGCGTCACCGCCTCTCTCATCACGGCGAACGTGGTCGAAGGCCGGGACAACCCCGACCTCGCGAAGCTCTTCATCGATTTCGAACTGCGCCCCGAAGCGCAGGCCGTCTTCGCGGAGAACATGCGGTACTCGCCGGTCAACACCAAGACCGAGCTCTCCGACGAAGCCGCTGACAACGTGCTGACGGGCGACGAGCTCGAGACGGTCGTCGTCTACGCTCCCGGCGATGTCGCGGCTTCGCGACCGGCCTGGACCGATGAGTGGAATGCGCTGATCACCAAATGAGTGTGCGAACCCGTAGGGAGCCCTGGCTCCTGCTCCTGCCGGCGATCGTGCTGCTCGCGCTCGCCTTCGTCACCCCGGTGGCCGGCATGCTCCTCATGAGCGTGCAGTCGTCGGCAGGCGGGTTCACCCTCGACAACTTCACCCGGTTGTTCACGAGTGAATATCACCTCCAGGCGGCGCTCCGTTCGCTCCGCCTGGGGGTGATCCAGACGGTGATCACGCTGATCATCGCCATCCCGCTGTCCTACGTCATGGCACGCGCCGGCTCGAAGGTGCGCTCCTTCCTGCTGATCGTCGTCATCCTGCCCCTCATGACCAGCGTCGTGGTCCGCACGTTCGGCTGGGTGGTCCTGATGGGCCCGTCAGGGCTGCTGATGAAGATCCCCGGGGCCGAGTTCCTCGTGGGGGGCACACAGGGCTTCCTCGGCACCGAGACCGGCGTCGTGATCGCGATGGTCCAGGTGCTCCTGCCGTTCGCGGTGCTCAGCATCCTCGGTGTGATCTCGGGTATCCGCCCGCAGCTCGAAGAAGCTGCACGCACCCTCGGCGCCGGGTTCTGGCGCACGCTGTGGCACGTCGTCCTCCCCCTCGCGATCCCCGGCATCGTGGCCGGCGCCTCGCTCGTGTTCGTCCTCTCGGTGAGCTCGTTCATCACCCCGCGCTTCATCGGCGGAGCGCAGATCCCGGTGTTCGCCCAGACGATCTACATCGATGCGACCACCAACCTCGACTGGTCGTTCGCGGCCGCGCAGGCCGTGCTGCTGTTCGCCGGGGTCATGCTCGTGCTCGCGGCCACGTCCCGACTCGGGAAGCAGAAGGTGTGACCATGGTCCGTTCCGTTCCGATCCTCGGCAGGGTCCTCGCCATCATCCTCGGCGTCGTCGTGACGCTCTACATGCTCGTGCCGCTCATGGTGGTCGCCGGTGCCTCCATCGGAGAGAACCGCTTCCTGACATTCCCCGGTCAGGGCTTCACCCTCGACTGGTACGTCGAGGCGCTCACCTCCGACACCTACCTCGAGCCGTTCCGATTGAGCCTGCTGGTCGGCGTCACGGTCGCGATCGTCGCCGCCTCCATCGGCACCGCGGCTGCGCTCGCGCTCACGCGCTTCAAGGTTCCCGGCGGTGCCGCCATCCAGGGTCTGCTGATGTCGCCGCTGACGATCCCCACGATCATCCTCGCGATCGGGGCGCTGTCCATCTCGTCCCTCACGATCGGAGCGCCGAACGTGGGTGTGCTGATCGCGATCCATGTGGTGATCGCCATCCCCTACGTCATGCGCACCGTGACCGGGGTGATGACCCGCGCCGACCACTTCACGGAAGAGGCGGCGCGCACCCTCGGCGCCAGCACCTGGAATCGCTATCGCCTGGTCGTGCTCCCCATCGCCCGTCCCGGTATCGCGGCCGGCGCCTTCTTCGCCTTCAACATCTCGTTCGACGATGCGGTCATCGCCCTCTTCCTGCGCACCCCGCAGCTGGAGACGCTGCCCATCGCCATCTACGGCCAGCTGGAGTTCAGCACGTCGCCCACCGTGGCGGCCGTCTCGACCCTGATGGTCCTGCTCACCGTCGTCCTCATGATCGTGCTCGAACGCATCATCGGCCTGGGAAGGTTGTTCGTCTGATGACAACACTCACCATCACCTCACTCACCAAGGACTTCAAGGGGACCTCGGTGCTCAAGGGCATCGATCTCTCCATGCAGTCCGGAGAGTTCGTTTCCCTGCTCGGCCCCTCGGGGTGCGGGAAGACGACGCTGCTGCGTTGCATCGCGGGCCTCGAGTCGCCGACGAGCGGCACGATCGAGATCGCGGGGCAGGATGTGACCAAGCTCCCGCCCGAGAAGCGGCACCTCGGCATGATGTTCCAGAGCTATGCGCTCTTCCCGCACATGAGCGTCGCCGAGAACGTGCGCTTCGGCCTGCGGATGTCCGGCGAGAAGTCGAAGGCCGAGCAGAAGGAGCTCGCCGTGCGGGCGCTGGAGCGCGTGCAGATGGGCCACCTCGCCGATCGGATGCCTGCGCAGCTCTCGGGCGGACAGCAGCAGCGCGTGGCTCTGGCCCGTGCCATCGCGTTCGAGCCCCGCGTACTGCTGCTCGACGAGCCGCTGTCGAACCTCGACGCCCGTCTGCGTGAGGACATGCAGGTCGAGCTGAAGGAGCTGCACCGCACGCTCGGGCTCACGACCGTGTTCGTCACGCACGACCAGGAGGAGGCGATGAGCCTCTCCGACCGCATCGTGCTCATGAACGCGGGCGTGATCGAGCAGGAGGGCGCACCCGCCGAGCTCTACGGTGCTCCCCGCACCCCCTTCGCCGCGGACTTCATCGGCGCGGCGAACCTGCTTCCGGCGACCCGTTCCGGAGCAGTGGCCACCCTCGACGGCACCACGATCCAGGTGCCGATGACCGGCGCCGGTCCCGATGGAGCGGGAGAAGTGGTGCTCCGCCAGGAGGACCTGCGCCTCTCCCCCGTCGTGGGTGCGGATGCCCCGGTGAGCGTCGAGGTCGTCGCGCGCGTCTACCGCGGCGCCGACATCGTCTACATCGTGGAGCTTGCGGGTAAGCGGATGCGCGTCGTCCGCCCGCGGCACGAGGAGCCGATCCCTGAGGGTAGGGCCGGTCTGGGCTGGCGCGACGGCGCCGTGCTCTGGATCGCCGCCGCCTAGTCCTCCCTACGGCAACCGTCCCGCGGTCGTAGGATCGCGACATGGCCGAAGAAGAGTCCCCCTCCCCCGATGCTCCCCGCGATGCTTCCCGCCGGGGATTCTTCAAGGTCGGCGGAGCAGCTCTCGCGGGCGCGGTCGTCGGCGGCGTGGGTGGGGCAGCGATCGGCGCGTCGATCGCCGGCAATGCACGTGACGGCTTCGCGGCCGACGCCGACCCCTTCGCCGCCCTCACTCCGCGCAGCGAGCCGGGGTTCGACCATCTCGTGGTCGTGATGGGCGAGAACCGCTCGTTCGACAACCTGCTCGGCTACCTCTACTCGAAGCAGACCCTGCCGCAGGGTGAGACGTTCGAGGGGCTCGACTTCGGCTCGTACAGCAACACCTCGTCCGATGGCACGGTCGTCGATGCACACGTGTACACCGGTGACACCGACCGGATCATGAGCCTCCCCGACCCGGATCCGGGCGAGGAGTATCCGCACGTCAACACGCAGATCTTCGGCACGGTCGACCCGAAGACCAACGCCGACCTCTTCGTCGACGAGATGACCGCCCCCTTCAACGCCCCAACCCACGGCGAGAAGGCGACGATGTCGGGGTTTCTCGAGGACTACATCATCAACTTCCGGCGTCTACGCAAGGGCGTCGACCCGAAGCCCGAAGAGGCGGCGCACATCATGGGCTCGTTCTCGCCCGAGATGCTGCCCGTCCTGTCCACGCTTGCCGCGGAGTTCGCGGTGTTCGACCACTGGTATGCCGGAGTGCCATCGCAGACGTTCTGCAACCGCTCGTTCTTCCACGCCTCCACGTCTCACGGCTTCGTGACCAATCAGGCCGGCGGCGGCTACCGGAAATGGCTGGATGCACCGGCCGCGCCGACGGTGTTCAACCGGCTCGAGGACGAGAAGGTGAGCTGGAAGATCTACATCGACAAGCTCCAGCTCGTCTCGTTCACGGGGATGCTGCATGCCGCGGTCCTGGAGAAGTACTGGCGTACCGACCATTTCGGCACGATGGAGGACTTCTACGCCGAGGCGAAGGCCGGCACCCTCCCCGCCTACGCCTTCATCGAGCCGCGGATGGTCTACGACCACAACGACTTCCATCCGCCCTTCGGGTCGCCGCGTGAGAGCGAGGTCGACGGCGAGCCCGTGTTCGACAGCGCGATCTCGGATGTGCGGGCGGGCGACAGGCTCATCCACGACATCTACGAGGCGGTGCGCACGAGTGCCTCCCCGAAGGGGTCGAACGCCGTCAACACTCTGCTGCTCATCACCTTCGACGAGCACGGCGGCTGCTACGACCACGTGCCGCCGCCCGCCGTGACGAAGCCCACCCGCGATACCGGGCCGGGCGAGATGGGCTTCACGTTCGATCGACTGGGCTGCCGTGTCCCGGCCATCGCGGTGTCGGCCTACACGAAGCGGGGCAGCATCATCCACGACGAGATGCATCACGGCTCGGTGACCGCCACCCTCTCGCGCCTGCACGGACTCAAGCCGCTCAACGACCGCGACGCGTCGGCGAACACTCTCCTGAACGTGGTGAATCTCGACAAACCCCGGCACCCGTCCGACTGGCCGGTGACCACGCCCGCGTACACGCCTCCGAATCCGGAGGACACGGCACCCCAGCCCGGTGAGAAGGATCAGCTGAAGCCGCTCACTCCGCCCGCACGCGGACTGCTCGGCCTGCTCCTCGCGCGCTACGGGAAACCTGGGGAGCCGGAACCGGAGACCTTCGCCGACGCCTACAAGCTCCTCCACGAGCACGGCGAAGAGCTGTTCGGACCGCCCGAGGGCAGCTGACCACGAAAGCGGGCGCCGCGTTACTTCCGGCCGGCGCGACGGCGGGCGACGACCAGAAGAGTCGCCCCGAGCAGGATCACCGCGGCACCACCTGCCGCCCAGGCGAACGTTTCGGCACCGAGGCCGGTCGCCGGAAGGCGACCACTGCCGTTGCTGTTCGAGCTCCCGGTCGACGGCTCGGGTGACGGCGACGGCGACGGTGGGACGACGGCCGCGGCGAGGGTGAAGTCCTGTCCTTCGACGGACTCGCCGACATCGGAGATCATGACGCTGCGGGTTCCCGCCCCGACGATCGTGGTGCCCTCGGGCGCGCGCACGATCAGCTCATAGTTGCCCGGAGGGAGGCTGCCGAGACTGTAGGTGCCGTCGGCACCCGTCGTGAGCTGTGCCGAGACGGGACCGGAGACATCGATCACCACACCTCCGACGGGTTCACCGCCGTCGGTGCGCACCGTGCCGTCGAGCGCCCCCAGCCGGGCGAGGTCGAAGTCCACGCCTGTGACGTCCATCTCCGCGACCGGTGCTGTGCGGCTGAGCGGAGATGTCGCGGCGTAGCCATCGGGCGTCGTCATCGTGACCGTGTAGTTGCCGGCCGGAAGGCGGGGGAACGTGTAGCCTCCATCCGCGCCTGTCACCGTGGTGAGGGTGCCGCCCCCTTGCTGCACGGCCGTGACTGTGACGCCTGGCACACCGCCGCCGTTCCATCGGACGACCCCGCTCAGGCTCGGGTTCGCCTCGATGACGAAGTCGGTGAGTGTGATCAGATCCTCGTTGTCCGCCGGGACCACGAAGCCCGGCGGCGCCGTGTCGACGGCGTACCCGGCTGGAACGGCGATGGTCACCTCCTGCAGCCCATCGAGGACCATGTCGAACAAATATCTGCCGTCGGCGTCGGTGGTCCTGGTCTGTGCGTCGATCGTCACGACGACGCCGGCGATGGGGTTTCCCTCCGTGTCCACCACGCGCCCGGTGACGGGGGACGGCACGATGTCGCGCACCGTGAAGTCGACATCTTCCGCATTGCCGCTGCTGAGGTTCACCGACGTCGTCGTCTCACCGACCGCGATCTTGCCCTGCGGTGCCGTCACACTCACCCGGTAGCCGTCCGTGGCGATGAACCCGGGGAACGAGTAGGTGCCGTCCGGCGCGGTGGTCGTCCTGCCCACAATCGTGCCGTTGCCGTCGGTGAGTGCGAGGGCGACACCGCCCAGCGCCCCGGTGTCCACGTCGACGACCGATCCTCGGATGTCATTCGCAGCCGAGACGAACCACGTCTGGTAGACGGGAAGACCGGATCGCCGGGTGAAGATGAAGCTGAGGGAGCGGATCGGAGTCGACGGCTCGAACCACGCCGCGGATCCGTTGGTGTCGGCAGCTGCCGCGTTCCCGGTGAGGGTGAGGGTCGCGGCATCCCATGTCGGCACGTCGCCGACCGCGCCGGTGCACGCGGGCTTTCCCACGACCCCGGGAGCGCAGTAGTTGAAGAGGTCCCTGAGGCCGATCTCCGCCGCTGTGAGCACGTGCCCGTCAGGAGCGACGGCATGGATCCGCACGCTGTCGGAGTCGATGTCACCCAACGCGAAGGCCCAGCCCGACGTCGGGGTCGGCGCGGCGAACGAATAGGTCGTCGTCGACGGGCTCGTGGCGTTGTCGGCCCTGGGCCGCAAGTTCAGGTACGGCTGATCCCTGCTGGATCCGTACTCGGCTCCGATGGGGGTCCCTTCGGCCAGCCACGTGGATGCACCGGTGATCACGCCGACCTGGCCTGCGCGCGAATCGCTGGTCATGGTGGCGGTGAGTGCAGGGTGGGGTGCCACCTGGACTGTTGTCGTGAAGGCACCTGCAGTGCCCGCGAGCGGTTGCCAAGTGGCCCATGACGTGGTGGCGGCAACAGCGGGGATGGCGCCGACGAGCACGGCGACGAGCCCGATGACTCCGGCGATGATCCCCCTACGACGCAGACGCATGCGGTCAGAGTACTGGTCTACCGGATCGTCGAGAAGGGAATTCTCCGCGATCACACGTCGGGGATGAGCCTCTTGCCCAGGTCGACCGTGTCATCGATCTCGTAGCCGAGCCTGCGGTAGAAGTCGACCACCTGCGCGTTGCCGGAACGCACCTGCAGGTTCACCTTCGGGCATCCCAGGTCGCGCAGACGGGCCTCAACGTGGGCCACGAGCTCCCTGCCCACTCCGAGTCCTCGCGCGTCGAGCTGCGTGGCGAGGTAGTTCATCCACCCGCGATGCCCGTCGTAGCCCGCCATGACCGAGCCGAGGATGCGCCCCGTCTCGTCCTCCGCCACGACGAACAGCTCGGGCTGCACCGTCAGCTTCCGGGCGATGTCCTTCCGAGGATCGTTCCACGGCCGCGTGAGCCCCGCCGCCTCCCACAGGGCGACGACGGCATCGGTGTCTTCAGGGTGGAAGGGTCGGATGCGCACCGGTCCAGCCTCCCAGACCCGCCCTGCTGCGGGCGTCAATCCTCGCGGGAGAAGGTGATGTGCGTGACGCCCGACTCCGCGACCTCCGAGGCGACGCGGTAACCGGACTCGAGTCCGCGCAGGTCGTCCCAGAGTCGGATCCCGCTGCCGATGAGGATCGGGGTGATGCCGACGTGCAGGTCGTCGACCAGCCCCGCGCGCAGATACTCGCGCACGGTCGTGGGTCCTCCACCGATCCGCACGTCCGCTCCGGCGGCCGCCTCGACCGCTTTCTGCAGCGCCTCCTCGGGAGAAGCAGAGAGGAAGTGGAAGCTCGTGCCGTTGGCGAACTCGATCGAAGGCCGCGGGGTGTGGGTCAGCACGAACACCGGGGCGTGGAACGGCGGCTCCTCGCCCCACCAGCCGCGCCAGTCCGGGTCGTCCGGGTTGGCGTGGAGCCCGAACATCCCGGCGCCCATGATCTCGGCGCCGATGTTCTCGAAGTAGTGCGCGGCGTACTTCTCGTCGACGCCTGTCGTTCCCGTCCCGCTGGTGTCGAGGAAGACACGCTCGTGGAACGTGCGCGTGGCCGTGTACGCCGCCGTCAGCCGGCCCCAGTCCTCACCGAAGGGGTTCTCGGGGGTCTGGTCCGTCGTCGTGGCGAAGCCGTCGAGCGAGATGTTGAGATCGACGCGAACACGGGTCATGGTTTGCCTCCGAAGGCATGAAGGGAGGCTGCGTCGATCGGCGCAGCCTCCCCAGCGTCAGTGCTCCAACGCTCCGTGTCAAGCGACTCGTGTCAAGGTCGGCGATCCCGCTCAGACCGGATCGCCCTGGACGGGACCCTCCGTGTTCGGCTTCCACCCGAGCGCCGGAGCCACATGCTTCGCGAACGACTCCAGCACGTGCAGGTTGTACTCGGGTCCGAGCTGGTTCGGGATGGTCAGCATCAGCGTGTCGGCCGCCATCACCGCCTCGTCCTGTCGGAGCTGCTCGATCAGCACGTCGGGTTCTGCCGCGTAGGTCTTGCCGAACGTGGAACGGAATCCGTCGATGATGCCGATCTGATCGGCGTTCTCCTCGCTGCGAAGTCCGAAGTAGGCGCGGTCCATGTCGGACACCAGGGGGAACACGCTGCGGCTGACGGAGACGCGCGGCGTGCCCGTGTGCCCTGCTTCCTTGTAGGCCGAGCGGAAGAGGTCGATCTGCTCGCGCTGCAACTCGTGGAAAGGCTGCCCTGTGGCCTCGGTCACCAGGGTCGAACTCATCATGTTGAGTCCCTTGCGGCCGGTCTCGATCGCCGTCGGACGCGAACCTGATCCCCACCAGATGTGGTCGCGCAGGGTCGGGGATTGCGGCTCGATCGCGAGGTAGCGGCCGGCACCCACCATGCGGGGATCTCCGGGGGCGATGCCTTCGCCGTCGATCGCACGGAGGAACAGGTCGAACTTCTCCCGAGC
Organism: Microbacterium sp. CCH5-D1; assembly: GCF_001557335.1. Taxonomy (NCBI): domain Bacteria; kingdom Bacillati; phylum Actinomycetota; class Actinomycetes; order Micrococcales; family Microbacteriaceae; genus Microbacterium; species Microbacterium sp. CCH5-D1. The sequence goes on along the minus strand of NZ_LSJW01000022.1, from coordinate 5,553 downwards.
GATCACGCTGCCCCGCTCGGTGTCCTCCTCGTCGACGTATCCGAAGGTCTCATAGCCGCGCAGAGCCGTCTCGGGTGAACCGCGGCTCACGCCCAGGGCGATGCGGCCGTCGGAGATCAGGTCGAGAGCGGCGGCCTCCTCGGCGAACTGGAACGGGTTCTCGTAGCGCATGTCGATCACGCCCGTCCCGACCTCGATGCGCTTCGTGCGCGCGGCCATGGCGCTCAGCAGGGGCATCGGCGAGGCGGCCTGACGCGCCCAGTGGTGCACGCGCACGTAGGCGCCGTTCACACCGATCTCGTCTGCGCCCTCGGCGATCTCGATGGTCTGCTTCAGCATGTCGCCCGCGGTGCGGGTCGCTGAGCCGGGCACGTCTGCATAGTGCCCGAAGGAGAGGAATCCGAAAGCCTTCATGATCTATTCCAACGCATGTATCCCTCAGCTATTCCCCCGGTACGAGGATGCCGTCCAGCACGAGCGATCTGATGCGGGGCTCGAGTTCGGCCCACAGGTCTGCGAGGGGAACCTCGAAGAGGTCGGCCAGGGCCGAGACGATCTGCACCACGGTGAGGTCGCCGTCGCAGGCCCCGACGAACCCGGCGAGCGCAGGGTCCACGTTCACGGTGCGCGCGAAACCGCCACCCTGTCGCAGTTCGATGACGCTGGGGTCGTCGTTCCCCGGCAGCAGGTGGCGGGCCTCGGTGACATCGGGCGCCGTCAGCAGTGTCGAGGGGATCCCCTCGGCGAGCGCGTCATGCGCGACAAGCCCGGTTCCGAGCGCGGCACCGACGTTCGACACCTGCTGGGAGATCCGCTCCGTGCGCCGGAGTGGAGGGGACGACAGACCTCGACGCATCAGCACGTAACCGAAGCCGATCGAGGTCACGCCGCGGGCGGCGAAATCATCGAGCCAGGCGGTCAGCAACGGAGTGAATGCCGGGTCACGCGGGGTGATGCCCCCGTCGCGGATCCACAGCTCGGCATACCCCAACGGCGACAGCTCCTCCCGTTCGACGACCCAGAGGTCGAGCTCGCTCGGCACCCAGGCCTCCAGACGGGCGAGACCGGTGACCCCTGCCCGCGACTCCCAGTTGCCGAGCAGCTGCGCGATTCCGTTCCGCGTCAGATGGGCCGGAGCGCTCCGCACGAACTGCTCGACGAGGGCATCGCCCACCAGTCCGCCGTCGCGGTACTCATACGCGGGGACGCCCTCCACCCGCGGTGTGATGACGAACGGTGGATTGGAGACGATCAGATCGAACGCTTCGCCCGCGACGGGGTCGAACATGCTGCCGTGACGGAACTCGATGTTGGTCACCCCGTTGACCCGCGCGTTGAGCTCGGCGAACGCCAGTGCCCTGACCGAGATGTCGGTCGCGACCACCGTGCCGGCACGACGGGCGACGAGGAGCGCCTGGATCCCGCACCCGGTGCCGAGGTCGAGAGCGCGATCGACCTGGATGGGCACGATCGTCTCGGCGAGGGTGCGCGAGGCTCCACCGACGCCGAGCACATGATCGGCGGGGAGAGGGCCGTCGAGGGCGACCTCGTCGAGGTCGCTGGCGATCCACCACTCGCCGACACCCTCGGCATCCACGAAGGACTGCGGACGCAACAGGGCCGTCGGGGTTACCGTCTCGGCATCCGCGGTGGCGAGTCCGAGCGCTTGGAGTCCGTCCACTCCGAGGTTCGGCAGCGCGGCGGCGACCGCCGCACGCGGCTGACTCATGCCGAGCACCAGCAGACGGCCGAGGGTGGCCAGGACTCCGGAGTCCTCGGCGATGGCCCGCAGGATCGGCTCGCGCATCCCCCTGGCGAGGGCGTCGTCCGCCTCCTCGCCCCACAGGCGACGGAGAGGTGCGGACCGGAAGTCGGCGGCATCGAGATCAGCGGCCAGCGCGGAGGTGCGAAGAGGGTCTGGGTGAGGTGCGGGGGTGTCGGACACGGCCGTCACTCTACGCGTCTTCAGGGTTCTCCTTCCCTGTGCCTCCTAGAATCAGGAGGTCAGTACTCACGAGCAGCCCCGTTCCGGGCGTTCGAGGAAGACCCTCATGACCGCCATCACCCCCGAGCACGGCCTCCGTGCGCGCCTGCGAAGGCTCGCCGGCAGGACCGCCGTCCTCGCTATCGTGCTGGGCGCCTGCGCGGTCGTCGCACCGAGCACGGCCGTCGCCGCCGGCGGGTCCGCTTCCGACGAGGAAGCGAGCGTCGCCTTCCATGTCTCCGCGGGTCTGCGCGGCCTCGTCGCCCCCGGCTCCTCCACCACGGCGATGCTCACGGTGCAGAACGAGACGGAATCGAAGCTGTCGAGCGGTCAGGTGCAGGTGGAGCTCAGCAGGACTCCCCTGACGGACGAAGCCTCCGTCACGAACTGGCTCGATGAGGGCGAGGCGCCGGGCGATTTCGACACGATCGGCTCCGACACGACGGCCGCGCTCGACGCCGGTGCCTCCGGCATGACCACGGTCTTCGTCCCTGCCGAGACCCTCGGCGCCCTCGCCCCCGGTGTCTACCCGCTGCGGGCGGAGCTCACGGGTGCCAAGACGGTGAACACACCTGAGGATCGTTCGGCGACGGTCGAGGCCACGGCGACCAGCGTGCTCGTCGTCGCCGATTCCCAGACCGCTCAGGTCGGCGTGATGGTTCCGCTCACGGCGACCCCCGACAACGGCGTGCTATTGAGCGCGGAGGAACTCAGCACTCTCACCGGACCCGAAGGGGCCCTGACCGCTCAGCTCGACGGTGTGGCCGGCACCACTGCGGTGCTCGCCGTCGATCCCGCCATTCTCGCCGCGATCCGCGCTCTCGGTTCCGCGGCTCCGGAGACCGCCCGGGAGTGGCTCGACCGACTCGAAGCTCTGCCGAACACGCGGTTCGCGCTGCAGTTCGGCGATGCGGATGCGACGGCGCAAGCGCAGGCGGGTCTACCCGCATTGCTGCAGCCGACGACGTTGGCGACGTTCCTGAACCCCGCCGACTTTCCGCAGACGCCTGCCACGTCGTCGCCGACGGCGGACTCGACCGCGACACCGGGCCCGACGCCCAGCCCGACCGGCACTCCTCAGCTGCCCGACGACGCGGAGCTCACGGCGATCGATGGCGCGCTCCCTCAGATCCTGTGGCCGGACGACGAGCTGCGAGAAGAGGATCTCGACACCTTCGCGAGCTACCTGGGTGAGGGGACGAGCACCATCGTCTCCTCCGCAGCGCTGGGCGGACAGAGCGCCGCGCACGCCACCGTCGGCGGGCACGACCTCCTGGTCACCGACAGCGGCCTGTCGCAGACTCTTTCCCAGGTCGCCGCGGAGGCCGACTCCGTCGATCGTCAACGGCTCCTGGCCGAAGCCGCCGCGCTCCTGACACTGGCTGAGAGCCGCGTAGGGGGTGCCCCGTTGCTGATCGGGCTCGACCGCGACGAGAACCGCAATGCGGACGCGCTGCGGGACGCGATCTCGACGGCCGATTCGATCGGATTCGAACTTTCGGCACTGCGCGCCACCCCGCCCGCATCGGCCGCGCTCACATCGGAAGCCGATCCCGCGCGTGCGGCAGCGGTGACGACCCTCCTGACCGACGAGGGAACGCTCACCGCCTTCTCGTCGATCCTCGCTGACCCGCAGGTCCTGCTGAGCCCTGAACGCATCAGGATCCTCCGGACGCTGTCCGTCGGATCGTCGGCGAAGGCTTTCGCGAAGAAGGTCGAGGAGCACCAGAAGCGCACCTCGGAGACGCTCGCCGCCGTGAGCATCCCCCCGTCGAGCACGATCCAACTGCTCACCGCCAACGCTGATCTGCCGATCGCCGTGCGCAACGACCTGCCGTGGCCGGTGACGGTGCAGTTGTTCGTCTCCCCCACCGACCCTCGACTCGAGGTGAAGCCGGTGACGGAGACGGTCGTCGAGGCGAACTCCACCAAGCGCGTCAAGGTCCCGGTGTCCGCACGGGTCGGCAGCGGCGAGGTCGACCTGCGCCTCAGCCTCTACAGCCCCACCGGCGTGCAGATCCAGGATCAGCAGAAGATCAGGGTGGCTGTACGAGCGGAGTGGGAGACCATCGGCCTCATCGTCTTCGGGGGCCTCGCCGCACTCCTCATCGTGCTCGGCGTGATCCGCACCGTCCGCCGCAAGCGCCGCGAGGCCGCCGAGGAGGCGGCTGTGGAAGCAGAGATCGAGTCGTTGGAAGAGGACGCCGTGAACGCCCGACCGGATGGGACACCGAGCAACGGCACGTCATCGGCCCACGACACGTCCTCGACCCCGGATACGAATGAGTAGCCTCGGCCGGGCGAGCGCCATCATCGGCGCCGGCACCCTCGTCTCACGCGTCACCGGGCTCCTGCGCAGCATCGTCCTCGTCGGTGTGCTCGGATCTGTCGCATCCGAAGCGGCCGACGCGTTCACCTACGCGAACCAGCTTCCGAACAGCGTGTTCTCCCTGATCTCCGTGGGGATCCTCACGGCCGTGATCGTCCCGCAGATCGTCAAGGCGACGGCGGACGCCGACGGCGGCAACGCCTTCATCTCCAAGTTGTTCACCCTGGGCACGGTCGTTCTGGTCGTGGTGACGGGACTCGCGACGGCAGCAGCTCCATGGCTGGTGCATCTGGTCGCCGGCAAGGCGAACGAGTCCACTCTCGCCCTCGCCACGGCACTCGCGTACTGGTGCCTGCCGCAGATCCTCCTCTACGGCCTCTACGCCATGTTGGGCGAGGCACTCAACGCACGAAAGATCTTCGGTCCGTTCACCTGGGCTCCTGTCGTCAACAACATCGTGTCCATCGCAGGCTTCCTCGCGCTCGGAGCACTGTTCGGTCCCGTGTCCACGAAGGCCTCCGACTGGACGCCGGAGATGATCACCCTGCTCGGCGCCACTGCCACCCTCGGCATCGCGCTCCAGGCGGTCGTCCTCCTCGTCTTCTGGCGTCGCACCGGCCTCGCACTGAAACCCGACTTCCACTGGCGAGGGGTGGGGCTCGGCAACGTCGGTCGCCTGGCGGGCTGGACGTTCCTCATGGCCTTCGCGAGCCTCTCCGCCGGGGTTCTTCAGGGGTACATCGTCAGTGAGGTGGCCGGTCTCGGCGCCTCCGCCACGGTGACAGCGAACGCCTGGCTGATCTTCATGCTGCCGTACTCGGTGATCGTGCTCTCGATCGGGACTCCGTACTTCACCCAGATCAGCGGCCACGCCGCCGCCGGACGCGACGATGAGGTCCGGGCTGACATCGCACGAAGCATTCGAACCCTGTTGTTCTTCATCGTGGCAGCGGCCGCCGCCGTCGCCGCTGCCGCCATCCCCGCATCCCGTGTATTCACTGACTCCGCCGACGACGCTCAGGCGGCTGCTCTGGTGCTCATCGCCTACCTCGTCGGACTCATCCCCCTCACGATCCTCTTCATCGTGCAGCGAACCTTCTACGCCTACGACGACACCCGGACCCCGTTCTGGTTCACGATCATCCAGTGCGTCCTCATCGTCGTCACCGCTCTCGTCGCCCTCGGCATGCGAGAGGCGGGGATCATCCCTCTGACGTCGCTCGCCGCTGCGGTCGCGCTC
>NZ_LSJW01000214.1:0-18235 GCF_001557335.1 Microbacterium sp. CCH5-D1 | reverse complement strand
GCCTCCCGAGTCGCCGTCGACTTCGAGGTCTGAGACCGCGTCGCGCCGGCTCGGGAACTCGGTTTCCACGTGTGATCGGGGCCTACTCGCAACACAAACGTAATGTGCGCGGACGTGGATGTCATTGGTCACGCGACGAGCCGCATGTTTAGATGAACTCCTACCCGTCAGCGGGCCTCCGTGCCCTCGACTCACAGGAGCCGACATGCCTCGTCGCAACCTCATCGCCGGTCTCGCCCTCGTGGCGACGGCCACCCTCGCGCTCGCCGGCTGCGCCACCGGATCGTCCGACGCGGGCAGCAGTGACGCTCCCGCCGCCGACGACAAGTACGGCCTCGTCGAGGCCGGAACGCTCACCGTGTGCTCCGACGTCCCCTACCCGCCGTTCGAGGTCGAGGACCCCTCCAGCGAGACCGGCTACTCGGGCTTCGACATCGACCTGCTCAGTGCGATCGCCGAGAAGATCGACCTGAAGCTCTCCGTTCAGGACGTCGGGTTCGACGCGTTGCAGTCCGGCACCACCCTCGCGGCAGGCACGTGCGACATCGGCGCGTCGGCGATGACGATCACGGATGAGCGCAAGGCGAACATCGACTTCTCCGACCCGTACGTCGACTCGTTGCAGTCGCTGCTCGTGCGCGCCGACTCCGACATCAAGTCCATCGACGACCTCGACGGGAAGAACGTAGGCGTGCAGCAGGGCACCACCGGCGAGACCTACGCGGGCGAGAACGCACCGGGCGCGCAGCTCGTGCAGTACCCCTCGGATGGCGAGCTGTGGCCCGCCATGCAGGCGGGGCAGATCGACGCGATCCTGCAGGACCAGCCCGTCAACTACGTGCACGAGCAGGACGACCCCGACTACAAGATCGTCGAGACGTACCCGACCGACGAGTCGTACGGGTTCGCCTTCGCCAAGGGTGAGAAGGACGAGCTGCGCGATGCGGTCAACAAGGCGCTCAAGGAGCTCCAGGACGACGGCGGCTACCAGAAGATCTACGACGAGTACCTCGCGGCCAAGTGACCGGCGGGATCGGTAGAGCGGGAGGACCTCGACGATGGCGTTGAGGCGTACCACCAAGAGCAAGCTGTATCGCTACACGGTCTACGTGGTGCTGATCGCGATCGCCGTCTGGGCGATCGTGAGCACCGATTGGGCGAAGATCGGACCGCTGTTCTTCAATCCTGAAGTCGCGGCGAAGATGTTCCCCGGGATCATCACCACGGCCCTGGTCAACACGCTATGGTTCACGGCCGTCGCTTTCGCCGGCGGCCTGGTCCTCGGCGTCGTGCTGGCGCTGATGAAACTGTCGACCATCGCGCCGTTCCGCTGGATCGCGACGGTCTGGATCGAGCTGTTCCGTGGTCTGCCGGCGATCCTCACGATCTTCGGCATCGCCTTCATCCTGCCGATCGCCCTGGGCGTGCCTGGGACGAAGCTCGGTGGGCCGGTCGTGCTCGGGCTCATCGGTCTCGTCCTGGTCGCCTCGGCCTACATGGCCGAGACGATCCGCGCGGGTATCCAGGCTGTTCCGAAGGGGCAGACCGAGGCGGCCCGCTCGCTCGGCATGTCGCCCATGAAGACGACGTTCTGGATCATCGTGCCGCAGGGGTTCCGGATCATCATCCCGCCCCTGACCAACGAGTTCGTGCTGCTGCTGAAGGATACGTCGCTGCTGTTCGTGGCGGGTTCCTTCATCTGGTCGAAGGAGCTCACCACGTTCGCCCGCGATGCGAGCACGCAGAACGCGAACGGAACGCCGTTGATCATGGCGGCGATCCTGTACCTGATCGTGACGATCCCGCTCACGCGCTTCAGCGCGTGGCTGGAGCGACGGATGTCGAGGCAGCGATGATCACCGACCTGATTGATGTCCACGCCCCCGCGATCGATGTGCAGGGGCTCGTGAAGTCGTTCGGCGACAACGAGGTGCTCAAGGGCATCGACCTCACCGTCACCAAGGGAGAGGTCGTGTGCGTGATCGGACCTTCGGGATCGGGGAAGTCGACGCTGCTGCGCTCGGTGAACCTGCTCGAGGAGCCGACCGGCGGCAAGGTGCTCATCGAGGGGATCGACATCACCGACCCCGACGTCGACATCGACCGCGTGCGCACCCGCATCGGCATGGTCTTCCAGAGCTTCAACCTCTTCCCGCACCTCAGCGTGCTCGGCAATCTCACGATCGCTCAGCAGCGCGTGAAGAAGCGGTCGAAGAAGGAAGCCGAGCTGATCGCCCATGCCATGCTCACGCGGGTCGGTCTGGCGGAGAAGGCCGACGCCTACCCCGGGCACCTCTCGGGAGGGCAGCAGCAGCGCGTGGCGATCGCCAGGGCGCTGTGCATGAACCCCGACATGATGCTGTTCGACGAGCCCACCTCGGCACTCGATCCCGAACTGGTCGGCGAGGTGCTGCAGGTCATGCGCTCGCTGGCCGACGAGGGGATGACGATGCTCGTCGTCACGCACGAGATGGGCTTCGCCCGCGAAGTCGGATCCCGGCTCATCTTCATGGACGGCGGCTACATCGTCGAAGAGGGCGACCCGCGTGAGGTGCTCGGCAACCCGCAGCATCAGCGCACGAAGGACTTCCTCTCCCGCGTGCTCTGACACGAGATCCGGTTCGCCGAGACCCATCGCAATCGCCGAGACCCCCTGTTGCAGACGTCTGCAACAGGGGGTCTCGGCGTGAAACGTGGGTCTCGAGCTCAGTCGGCTTCGACGACCTCGGCGTCCGCGGCGTTGCGGCGCACGGAGTCGATGCCGTTCAGAGCGGCGGACTTCGACGAGTAGCCCTCGCTGATGGCGATGACCTCGCCGTTGCCGGCCTTCAGGCGGAACCGGTACTCGCCGGACTTGTCGGTGTACAGCTCGAACTTGCCTGCCATGAGGCGTCCTTTCTCTCTCGGATGGAGGGAACCCCGCCCCTCGGCCCTCACGCTAGCGCCCGGGGTATGTCAGGGGAAGAGCGGTGAGTCAGCCGCGCGGATGCACGGCCACGGGCTCCGGGGCGATCGCGATGCGCACCCGGTCGCCGAAGGCCGGATGAGTTCCTGGCGCATGCTGCACCCGGACGAGTTCGCCGGACTCGGTGCGCACGAGCGTGCGACGCATGCTGCCGAGGAAGGTGCTCTCCTCGACCAGGGCCTCGGCTGCGGCGTCGGCTTCGGAGGCGAAGTAGACGTTCTCCGGGCGCAGGTACACGTCCACCGGTCCGTCCGCCGGAGACTGCAGCGGAAGCCGCTGTCCCCACACCATGACGTGATCGCCCTCGGCGACGCCCGACACGACGCTCGACAGCCCCACGAACGCGGCCACTCCGGCGGTCGAGGGCATCGTGTACAGCTGCTCCGGAGACCCGATCTGCTCGATACGGCCGGCGTTCATCACCGCGATCCGATCCGAGACGGCCAGAGCCTCTTCCTGGTCATGGGTCACGAAGACGGTGGTGATGCCGAGTCGCAGCTGGATGCGGCGGATCTCGTCGCGCAGCTGCACGCGCACCTTCGCATCGAGCGCCGAGAGCGGTTCGTCGAGCAGCAGCACCTTGGGTTCGGTCACCAGCGCTCGTGCGAGTGCCACGCGCTGCTGCTGGCCGCCGGAGAGCTGGTGGGGGAACCGATCCGCGAAGTCGGCGAGGCCGACCAGGGCGAGGGCGTCGACCGCGCGCCGTGAGGCCTCCGCCTTGCCGACGCCGCGTCGCCGCAAGCCGAATGCGGTGTTCTCGGCCACCCGTAGGTGCGGGAAGAGCGAGTACGACTGGAAGACCATGCCGATGTCGCGCTTGTTCGTGGGCACTCGCGACACATCGCCGCCACCCAGCAGCACGGCGCCTTCGTCCGCGCCTTCGAGACCGGCGAGCACACGCAGCAACGTGGTCTTGCCGCACCCGGAGGGCCCGAGGAGCGAGACGAACTCGCCGGGGGCGATGTCGAGGTCGACCCCGTGGAGCACACGGTTGTCCGCGTAGCTCTTGACGATGCCCTGCAGCTCGACACGGGTGCCTTCGCCCGCGTGGGCGAGCAGCAGGTTGTCCTTGGTGCGCGGCAGCGCGTGGTCGACGGTCATGAGCGGGCCTTTCCGGTGCCGCGCGCGACGCGGCCGATGACGAGGAGCAGGAGGAAGACGAACACCAGCGCGAGCAGCGTGAAGATGGCCGGCGCGTAGGGGTCCTGTTTGTTCACCACGACCATGGCCGTCTGGAACACCTGGCGGTTCAGGAGCGAGGCGATCGTGAACTCTCCGAGCACCACGGCGATGGAGATGAGGGACGCGGCAAGCAGCCCCTGTCGGAGGTTCGGGGCGAGCACCTTCAGCACCACGGTCGGCCAGCTCGCGCCGAGGGACCGCGCGGCTTCGGAGAGCGTCCGGAGGTCGGCCGCATCGATCGATGCCTGGATGGACCGGAAGGCGAACGGGAGAACGGTGATCCCGTAGGCGAAGGCAAGCGTCCAGGTGCCCGTGCCGAGGGCCCGCCCGATCTGGAGGTAGATCGGCGCGAGGCCGACCACGAGCACGATGGCGGGGATCGAGATGGGCAGCAGCACCGCGAACTCGAAGGCGGGCTTGAGCTTCGGGAAGCGCAGGTTCACGAGGATCATGGTCGGGGCGAGCAGCAGCAGCACGATGGCGACAGTCACCACGGCGAGTACCAGCGAGTTGCCGAGACCGGTCCAGATCGGCTTGAGGGTGGCTGCGGCCGCCGGGTCGAACAACGCGATCCAGCGGGCGAAGGAGAGTCCGCCGGCGGGGTCGCGCAGTGTGAAGAGGAACGTCGACACCAGGGGCACCGCGAAGAACGCACCCACGAGGACGCCGATCACCCACCGGGTCGTGCGGGAGGGGCCGAGCCGGTTCACGACTGCCACCTCGCCGCGCGTCGCTGCACGAGGGAGTACAGGGCCATCACCACTCCGACGATCACGATCATGCCGAGCGCAAGCGCGCCGGCGAGGTTCTCCCGACCGAGCACCGTCTCGCTCGTGAGCGCCGTGCGGATCTGCAGCGGCACGATCTGGGCACCCTGGCTGGCGAGAGCGGCGGCGGTGGCGTACGACGAGAACGCGTTCGCGAACAGCAGCAGCAGGCTGGCGAGGAACGAGGGCGCGAGCACGGGGATGCCGATGCGCAGCCAGAAGCTCGCGCGGGTACCGCCGAGAGTGAGGTTGGCTTCGGCCCACTGCGGCTTGAGGGCCGCGAGGGCAGGCATGAAGGTGATGACCATGAGGGGGATCTGGAAGTAGAAGTAGGGGAGTACGAGGCCGGGCAGCTCGTAGAGCCAGGTGCCGTTCTCGAAGATGTTCACGCCGAAGGTGTCCTTCAGGAACACGGTGACGACGCCCTGGATGCCGATGGTCGCGATGAAGGCGAAGGCGAGCATGACGCCGCCGAACTGCGCGAGCACACCCGCGGCGGCATCCACGGCCGAGCGGGTGCGGCCTTCGGGGTCCATGCCGAGGAGCGCGTAGCAGACGAGGGCGCCGACGAGCGCCCCGACCACGGCGGTGAGCAACGAGAGGCCGGCCGAGTTGGCGAAGGTGTTGAGCACGACCGGGTCGACGAGGGCCGACATGTTCGTCCAGGTGAAGGAGCCGTCTTTGGTGAAGAAGCCGGAGCCGATGGCCAGGATCGTCGGCACCGCGAGGAAGAGCACGACATAGGCGGCGAAGGGGACGAGCCCGAGCCAGGCGAGGGACGGAGCGGACCGCCGGGCCCTCGCGTGCTGCGAGGACCCGGCGGGGGTGGCGGGGGCGGACGCCGCAGCATCCGCCCCCGTTGCGGTGAGGGTGGTCACTGGACCGCCGCGGCCCACTTCTCGCCGAGCAGCGTGCCGGCGTTCGTCGACTGCTCCTCGGTCGGGACGACGGTCTCCTCCGGAGCCTCGGGGAGCGCGGCGGCGAGGTCTGCGTCGATCGTGCCGGCGTCGGTCATGGCCTCCATCCGCACCGGACGGGCGCCGCCCTTCAGCCACAGGTTCTGCACCTCGTCGCTGTAGAGGAACTCCTGCCACAGGCGGGCAGCCGCCGGGTGCGGGGCGTCGGCGTTGATGGCCTGGTTGTAGTACCCGGCGTAACCGGTGCCGTCGAACACGACGACCTTCCAGTCCTTGTTGTCGGCCGTGTGCGAGGCGTTCAGGTAGTCCCAGTCGAAGACGACCGGGGTCTCGCCGCTCGCGATGGTCGCGGTGGTCACGTCGACCTTGAGCAGGTTTCCAGCCTTCTGCAGCTCGGAGAAGAAGTCGATGCCCGGCTGGAAGTCGTCCAGCGTGCCGTCGGACTGCACGGTCGCGAGACCGACGGCGGCGAATGCGGCCCCCGCCTGCGTCGGGTCGCCGTTGATGGCGACGGCGCCCTTGTAGTCGGCGGAGAGCAGGTCGGAAAGCTCGGCGGGAGCGTCGAACTTCGACGAGTCGTAGCCGATCGACATGTACCCGCCGTAGTCGCCCACGAAGAGGCCGGTGGGCTCCTTCAGCTCGTCCGGGATGTCGTCCCACGTCTGCACCTTGTAGGGAGCGAACACATCGGTGTTCTGCAGGGCGACCGTGAGGCCGATGTCGAAGACGTCGGGTGCGGTGTCGAGACCCTCGTTCGTCTTGGCGGCCTGGATCTCCTCGGCGCTGGAGACATCGGGGGAGGCTTCGTTGATCGTGATCTCGGGGTACTTCTCGGCGAAGAGGTCGAGGATCTCGCCGTAGTTCGCCCAGTCGCGGGGCAGCGCGATGACGTTGAGTGAACCCTCGGCCTTGGCCGCGGCCTCGAGGTCGGCGAACGTGCCGAAGTCGGCGACCGAGGTCGCAGCAGAGGCGTCGACGTCGGAGCTGCCGCCACCGGTGGCGTCCGCTGCTCCGGAGCAGGCGGTGAGCGCGAGTGCGGCGGTGGTGGCCAGGGCGATGCCGGCGCCGATGCGCGCGCGGCGGGTGAAGCGAGCCATGAGTGTCCTCTCGGTGTCCGGCGCTGTGAGCCGGTGTCGGGTTGCGAGAGGACACTATGAGGCGGAGGTTGCCGCCCGTCGCGGGTCAGGTGAACGGATGGTGGCTGGGTGCTGTCCGGTCGGGGCCGCCGGGGCTTCAGCTCTGGGAAACCGTGTACTTGAAGCCTCGATGCGAGCCGACGTAGCCGAGCCGCTCGTAGAAGCGGTGGGCATCGACGCAGGCGGCGTCGGAGGTGAGCTGCACCATCGATGCGTCGACGGCTGGGGCGGCGACCTCTCCGACCCAGCGCATCACGGCGGAACCGATGCCCGACGAGCGCAGACTGCTCTGCACCCGTACTGCCTCGACCAGCAGCCGCCGTGCACCGCGACGCGCCATCCCCGGGATCGAGGTGAGCTGCAACGTGCCGACCACCGCACCGTCGAGCTCGACCACGAGCAGATCGTTCGACGGGTCGGCCAGGATCTCGCGGAGACCGCGCTCATAGGCCGGGCGGTCCTCGGCGGATGCCACATCGCCGCGTGCCGCACTGATCGGGTCGTCGGCGAGGAGGGCGATCACGGCATCCGTGTCGTCGACCGTCGCGCGGCGCAGGAGCGCGGTGCCGATGCGCGATTCGAAGGAGTGGGGCAGCGGGAGGGCTTCGAGCATGGCTCCAGTCTGTCAGCGGATGATTCTGTCGGCGGATGCGGGGGCGGCGTCGACTCTCTGGAATCATGGCGAGGTGGATATCGGCGCCGTGCTCGGACTCGAGCAGCTCACCTGGGGGATGCTGCTGCTCGTGGTGATCGCCGCGTTCTGCGCCGGCTGGATCGATGCGGTCGTGGGCGGGGGAGGGCTGCTGCAGCTGCCGGCGCTGCTGCTGATCCCCGGCATCTCCCCGGTGCAGGCGCTCGCGACGAACAAGCTCGCCTCGGTCTTCGGCACGGCCACCAGCAGTGCGACCTATTACCGACGAGCCAAACCGGACCTGCGCACCGCCCTGCCGATGGCGATCATCGCGTTGATCGGCTCCTTCGGAGGGGCGGCTGTCGCCACCGTGCTGCCCCCTGCCGCGTTCAAACCCATCATCGTGATCGCTCTGCTCGCTGTGGCCCTGTTCACGGCGTTCCGGCCGCAGATGGGCGCGGCGACCCAGCTGCGCTTCCATGGGCACAAGCACCACATCATGGCGGGCGCAGCGGGACTCGGCATCGGCTTCTACGACGGGATGATCGGTCCTGGCACCGGTACCTTCCTGGTGATCACGCTGGTCGCGCTGCTCGGCTACGACTTCCTGCAGGCGAGCGCCAAGGCCAAGATCGTCAACCTCGCGACGAATGCGGGTGCGTTGATGCTGTTCATCCCGCACGGCGCCGTGCTGTGGCTGCTCGGGGGCATTCTCGCGGTCGCGAACGTCGCGGGAAGCTACCTCGGATCACGCATGGCGATCTCGCGCGGGACCACGTTCATCCGCGTCGTGTTCCTCGTGGTCGTTATCGCGCTGATCGGCAAGCTCGGAGTCGATGTGTGGAACGAGAACATCGTCCCGGCCTTCGCATCGATTGCAGGCTGAACGAAGCGACGCCGCCGCAGGCAGAAACGCCGGATCAGGCAGGTTCCTCGCAGAACCGCCTGATCCGGCGTGTGTGCCTGTGCTCGCGCGAGGCGGCTGGCCTCAGTCCTCGTCCTCGGGCTCGAAGTCGACGCCGGCCTCGGCGCGCTGCGCATCGGTGATCGGAGCGGGAGCGGAGGTCAGCGGGTCGAAGCCGTTGCCCGACTTCGGGAACGCGATGACCTCGCGGATCGACTCGGTCTTGGTCAGGTGCTGCAGCACGCGGTCCATCCCGAGTGCGATCCCACCGTGGGGCGGAGCGCCGAACTTGAACGCGTCGAGCAGGAAGCCGAACTGCTCGTCGGCCTGCTCGTCGCTGATGCCCATGACCTCGAACACGCGCTTCTGGATGTCCTCACGGTGGATGCGGATCGACCCGCCGCCGAGCTCGGAGCCGTTGCACACGATGTCGTACGCGTACGCGAGGGCCGATCCGGGGTCGGTGTCGAACGTGTCCTCGAACTCGGGCTTGGGACCCGTGAACGCGTGGTGCACGGCCGTCCAGGCACCGGCGCCCACTGCCACGTCACCGGAGGCCACCGCGTCGGCCGCCGGCTCGAACATGGGAGCGTCGACGACCCACGTGAAGGCGAACTCGTCGGGGTTCAGATAGCCCAGGCGGCGACCGATCTCGACGCGCGCTGCACCGAGGAGTGCCCGGCTCTGCTTGGTGTCACCGGCGGCGAAGAACACGCAGTCGCCCGGCTCTGCACCGACGAGCTCTGCGAGTCCGGCCTGCTCGGCCTCCGACAGGTTCTTGGCTGCGGGGCCGCCCAGCGTGCCGTCCTCGTTGAACAGGACGTAGGCGAGGCCACGTGCACCGCGCTGCTTGGCCCAGTCCTGCCAGGCGTCGAGCTGCTTGCGCGGCTGGCTCGCGCCGCCGGGCATGCGCACAGCGCCGACGTACTCGGCCTGGAAGACGCGGAACGGGGTGTCCTTGAAGTACTCCGTCGCCTCGACGAGCTCGAGGCCGAAGCGCAGGTCGGGCTTGTCGGAGCCGTACTTGGCCATCGCCTCGGCGTAGGTCATGCGCGGCAGCGGGGTCTGCACCTCGACGCCGATGGTCGCCCACATCGCCACGATGAGCGACTCCATGAGGGCGATCACGTCCTCCTGGTCGACGAAGCTCATCTCGATGTCGAGCTGCGTGAACTCCGGCTGACGGTCGGCGCGGAAGTCCTCGTCGCGGTAGCAGCGGGCGATCTGGAAGTACTTCTCGACGCCGCCCACCATGAGCAGCTGCTTGAACAGCTGAGGGGACTGGGGCAGTGCGTACCAGCTGCCGGGGCTCAGGCGCGCGGGAACCAGGAAGTCACGGGCGCCCTCCGGCGTGGAGCGGGTGAGGGTGGGCGTCTCGACCTCGGTGAAGTCGTCGGCGTGCAGCACGTCGCGGATCGCCTTGTAGACGTTCGAGCGCAGGCGCAGGGCGGCGGCCGGGGCCGGGCGGCGCAGGTCGAGGTAGCGGTACTTCAGGCGTGCTTCCTCGCCAACGGTCTCGGTGTCGGCGAGAGCCGTGGAGACCTGGAAGGGGAGCGGAGCGGACTCGTTCAGCACCTCGACGTCGGTCGCGATGAGCTCGATCTCGCCGGTCGGCAGGTTCGGGTTCGCGTTGCCCTCGGGGCGCTGCGAGACCTCGCCGGTCACCTTCAGGACGAACTCGTTGCGAAGCGGGTGCGCGATCTCCTCGTCGCGGATGACGACCTGGGCGATGCCGGAGGCGTCCCGCAGATCGATGAAAGCGACTCCTCCGTGGTCACGACGGCGATCGACCCAACCCGAGAGGGTGACGGTCTGACCGATGTGCTCGGCTCGCAGAGAGCCTGCCGAGTGGGTGCGAAGCACGGAGTATTCCTTCTGATCTGGGAAATGGGGAACCCGCCCATTCTACGGGGGCGGTCGGCCGGTCATCGGCCCGGTCACCGGCGGCCGGGACGGCGTATCAGTAGGATCGCCACGACACAGCTCATACACAGAAAGAGTGCACCGTGGACAACAACGGCATCTCCGATCTCTATGCGTCGATCTTCTCGGGTACCACCGGCCTGATCGCGCTCGTCTTCTACATCCTCGTCGCGGTCGGCCTGTGGAAGGTCTTCACCAAGGCCGGGTACCCGGGAATCCTCGCCATCATCCCGTTCGTGAACCTCGTCTTCCTGGTGAAGATCGCCGGCCTCTCCGGCTGGTTCGCGCTGCTGTACCTCATCCCTGTCGCGAACCTGATCCTGGCGATCATCGTCGCGTTCAAGCTCGGTGGACGCTTCGGCAAGGGCGGGGTCTTCTCGTTCTTCCTGCTGTTCCTCTTCCCGTACATCGGGTACCTGATCCTCGGCTTCGGGGACTCGCGCTACAGCAAGGCGTGACATGACGGCGTCCCGGCTGCACCTCGTGCGACACGGTGAGGTGCACAATCCGGCCCGCGTGCTCTACGGTCGTCTTCCCGACTACCACCTGAGCGACGCGGGCCGGGGGATGGCCGCAGCAGCGGCCGACCATGTGGCCGCGCTCGACCGTCCCGTCTCCGCGCTGTACGCGTCACCTCTCGAACGCGCCCAGGAGTCGGCCGAGCCGTTCGCCGCGACGTTCGACCTCGTGCCGGAGATCGACATCCGGCTGATCGAGCCGACGAACGTGTTCGAGGGGACGCAGATGCGCCGTTCCCTGATGAACCCCCTGAACTGGTGGCATCTGCGCCAGCCCTCGGTTCCCAGCTGGGGCGAGCCCTACTCCTCCATCGCCGAGCGGATGCTCGGTGTCATGGACGAGGCGTGGGATGCGGCACCCGATGGAGACGTCGTGATGGTGTCGCACCAGGCGCCCATCTGGATCACGCACCTCCGCGTCGCGGGGCTTCCGCTGCAACACGATCCCCGCACCCGACGCTGCGCGCTGTCCAGCGTCACCTCGTTCGAGCGCGTCGGTGACGTCTGGCGAGAGGTCGCCTATGTCGAGCCTGCCGCGACCGGCGGTGCCGTCGACGTCGGCGCGGTCTGACCCCCACTCTCGAATCGCGCAGGTGGTTCCATTCCGGCGACGGATGGACCCACGAGCGCGATTCGAAACGGGTCAGTGCTCGGCGGCGAGGAGTGACTGGATGATGCCGACAGCGGCCAGCTGACCCGCGGCGGCCGCCAGCAGCACGGATGCCATCGGGCCGGGGAGGGTCGCACGGTGGGCGAGGTCGCCCGCGGCGAACACCCCGGGGTGCGAGGTACGTCCGAACTCGTCGATCTCGATGCACCCGGACTCGAGCATGCCGAGTCCGAGCTGCGCGGCGAACGGCGACCGCTGACGCATCGCCCCTGCGGCGATGAAGACTCCGGCCACCACACGCTCGTCGTCGTCCGTGCGGACGAGCACGCCGCCTTCGACCTTCTCGACGGAGGCGACGGGGGTGCGACTCACCCGCGCGCCCTTCGCCTCGAGCGTGCGGATGTCCTCGTCCGTGAACGCCTCCTCGACCGGCACGACCGTGATGCTCGCGACGATCCTCCCCAGCAACCCGATGAGGTGCTCGGCGCGGGGCGGGGCGCCGACGATCGCTATGTCCTTGCCGGCGTGCTCGTGCCCGTCGCAGAACGGACAGCTGAAGGCGAGCGTGCCCCACAACTCCTGCAGTCCGGACACGATCGGAAGATCATCGGCGACCCCGGTGGCCAGCACGACGCGGCGCCCTTCCACCACCGAGCCGTCGGCGAGTGCCACCACGAACGCATCCTCGCCACCCGTGATACTCGACGCCGCGGTCTCACGGACCTCGACGTCGTCGTAGTCAGCGAGCTCGGTTCGCGCCGTCGCCCGGAACTCGGCGGGGGGAGTGCCGTCCGCGCCGATCATGTTGTGCATGTGCAGGACGGTGCCGTTGCGGTACTCGCCCGAGTCGAGGAGGAGCGTGGAGCGGTGCATCCGTCCGAGGGTCAGAGCGGCCTGCAGCCCTGCCGGTCCTGCGCCGATCACGATGGCGTCGTACATGGTGGTCCTCCTCTGGGTGTTGCGTTCCTCGTCAGTCTGTGACTTCATGTCAACATGAGGTCAAGTTCCGAGCATCCGTGGTCCGTCGGTGATGTCGCGACCCGTTTCGACCTGCCGACGAACGTTCTGCGGCATTGGGAGTCGGTGGGGCTGCTCACCCCTCCGCGCGACGCTGCCGGCCGGAGGCGCTATGGGGAGGATGAGGTCGTGCGCATCGCCGTGATCCAGCGCAGCAAGGCCGCGGGGATGACGCTCGAGCAGATCGCGGTGCTGCTCGATGACGGGAGTTTCGGTCGGCATCAGGTGCTGCAACAGCACCTGGACGATCTCGATCGGCGCATGGAGGAGATGCGTCGATCGCGCGAGATGACCGAGCACGCGATGGGCTGCCGCGCCCACGACATCGCCACATGTCCACGCTTCCGGGCGGGCGTGGACGACATCCTGGCGCGCTTCTGAGGGGCGTCGGAGGAGGTCCCGTTTCCGGCTCGCGCATAGGATCCTCTGCGTAAACTCGGAGTCGTGCCAAGCGATTCGACGGTCCGTCAGATCCGCAGCGGCCGCTCCTCCCGCACCCGGCGTTCGCGTCGTGCGGTCGGTGCCGCGCTCGCTGCGGTGCTCGTCATCGGTCTGAGCGCGTGCGCTCCCGATCCGGTTAGTGAATCCTTCCTGAACGGTGAGAACACCGGCTATGTCGCGGCCGACGGCGCGATCGTCGAGGTCCCCGTCGCCGAGCGCGGCGAGCCCGTCGTGTTCAGCGGAGTGACCGAGAAGGGCGACGAGTTCGACAGCGCCGACATCGCCGGTAAGGTCGCGGTCGTCAACTTCTGGTACGCCGGCTGTGCACCGTGCCGCCTCGAAGCGGCCGATCTGGAAGGCGTCTGGCAGGACTTCAGCGATCAGGACGTCGCGTTCATCGGCATCAACACCCGTGATCAGGCCGACACGGCCGTGGCCTTCGCGAACGAGTACGGCGTCACGTACCCGAGCCTTATCGACGTCGACACCGCTCAGGCCAAGCTCGCCTTCGCGAAGGAGACGCCGATCGCCGCGACACCGACGACTCTCGTGCTCGACAAGCAGGGGCGCGTCGCGGCGCGCATCATCGGGCCCATCGACGGCAAGTCGATCCTCTCCACGCTCGTCAAGGACGCCCTCGCGGAGGACTCGTGAGCGGCCAGGACGGCTCATGAGTCCCGAAGCGATCATCGGCTCCGGGGCCCTCTGGATCGCGATTCCCGTCGCGATGCTCGCGGGACTCGTCTCATTCCTGTCTCCCTGCGTGCTCCCACTCGTTCCCGGCTATCTCGGCTTCCTCGGCGGTGCCGTCGCACCTCGGTCGACCGCTGCTGCCGGCGGGGAAGGCGGGACGACGACGCAGACGGCAGAAACCGCGACGCGGGGGCGACTCGTCGGGGGAGTGCTGCTGTTCATCCTCGGCTTCACGATCGTCTTCATCCTCTACACCGTGCTCGGCGGAACGGCCGGGGTCTTCCTGCTGCAGTGGGGCGACCTCATCACCCGCATCCTGGGCGTCGTCATCATCGGGATGGGCCTGGTCTTCCTCGGGCTGTTCGGGTTCGCGCAGAAGGAATTCCGCTTCCACGTGGATTCCAGAGCCGGAATCGTCGGGGCGCCGCTCCTCGGCATCGCGCTCGGCATCGGATGGGCTCCCTGCATGGGACCGACGCTCGCGGCGATCCTCGCGCTGTCGTTCAACGCCGGTGACCCGGTGCGGGCGGGCTTCCTCGGCCTTGCCTACTCGCTCGGCCTCGGTATCCCGTTCCTGCTCGTCGCGCTCGGCTTCGGCTGGGCCACGAAGGCGATCGGGTTCCTGCGTCGGCACATCCGGGTGGTGAACATCATCGGCGGCGTGATGCTCCTCCTCCTCGGCGTCCTGATGGTCACCGGACTCTGGACCGACATCATGTCGAGACTGACGGCGGTGATCGGCAGTGTCATCCTCCCGCTCTGACGATCCCGAGACGAGCGAGCGAGATGGTAGCCGTCCCGACAAGCCCATCCGTCCCGAGAAAACTCCCCGCACTGAGAAGGTCATGACCAAGAACAAGGGTGCCGCGAACAGCGACTCCAGCGATCCGCTCCGCCCGTCCGACCACGTCGACGGCGACGACTCGATCACCCAGCCGCGCCTCGGGTTGGTCGGCTGGCTGCGCTGGGGCTGGCGTCAGCTGACCTCGATGCGCACGGCACTGATCCTGCTGCTCGTCCTGGCGATCGCCGCCATTCCCGGCTCGATCTTCCCGCAGCGGATGGCCGACCCCAACGGTGTGACGCAATGGGAGCGCGACAACCCCGACCTGTTCCCGATCCTCGACGGCCTCAAGCTCTTCGACGTCTACCTGTCGCCGTGGTTCTCCGCGATCTACCTGCTCCTGTTCGCCTCGCTCGTCGGCTGCGTGATCCCGCGCATCAAGCACCACGCCAAGGCGCTGCGTGCCCGCCCGCCGCGTACCCCCGCCCGGCTGCAGCGCCTCGAGGACTACCGCGCCGTCACGCGCGATCCCGCGGCGGACTCCGGAACCAAGACCGGCGATGCGGAAGCGGAGGCGGCCGCGTCCATCGACGTCGCGACGAAGCAGCTGAAGGCCCTCGGCTACCGGGTGGAGCGCTACGACCGCGGACGCACGTTCTCGGTCTCCGCTGAGCGCGGCTACTGGCGCGAGACCGGCAACCTGCTCTTCCACCTCGCGCTCGTCGGCGTACTGGTCACGGTCGGCATCGGCGGAGGGTTCTCCTACACCGGGCAGCGGGTGCTGGTCGAGGGCGAGACCTTCGCCAACACGCTCCTCGACTACGACTCGATGAACCGCGGACGGTTCGTGGGCGACGACGCGTTCTCCCCGTACTCGATGCGCCTCGACTCCTTCGACGTGACCTACCAGCCGTTCGGTGAGCCGGGGTCCGGTCAGGCCGGCGACTTCTCCGCCAACGTCACCGTGCAGGAGAACGGCGAGGAACGTACCGGCTCCGTCAAGGTCAACGAGCCCCTCGGCGTCGCCGACGACGACGTGTTCCTGCTCGGCAACGGCTACGCGCCGACGGTGACGGTGCGCGATCCCGAGGGCAATGTCGTGTTCACCAACAGCACGCCGTTCCTGCCGCAGGACAACAACATGACCTCGCTCGGCGTGCTCAAGGTGCCGGACGGGTTGGCCGAGCAGGTCGGCCTGGTCGGGTTCTTCTACCCGACCACGGGTGTGCTCGAGAGCGGTGCGTTCTTCTCCGCGTACGGCGACCTGACGAACCCGACGCTCACGCTCGACGTGTACACGGGTGACCTCGGCATCAACGAGGGTGTGCCGCGCTCCGTCTACGTGCTCGACACCACTGGCATGACGAAGCTCACGGGCCGCACCACCGACGTCAAGTCGATCGAGCTCGCCCCCGGGCAGACCGCGCAGCTGCCGAACGGCCTCGGCTCGGTGACCTTCGAGGACGAGTCTCCGGCCGGCGCCACGGATGCCTCCCAGTCGGTGAAGCGCTTCGCCTCGCTGCAGATCCACCGTGACGAGTCAGGTGTGTGGGTGCTCGGCTTCGCGCTGCTGGCCCTCGGCGGTCTCATGATCGCGCTGTTCGTTCCGCGGCGACGTGTGTGGGTCAAGGCCACGGCGCAGGACGGCGAGGTCGCCCTCGAATACGCGGCGCTCGCCCGTGGGGAAGACCCGACGCTCGCGGCAGCGGTGGACGGCATCGTCGCCGGCCACGCCCGACTGCTCGACGCGGCAGGCGGCACCACGGTGCGGGCCGAGGACGACGAGAAACCTGCCGACGACACCGCGGACGATCACACCGTGGCTGATGACATCGCGACCAAGTCCGCCGAGGTGGAAGCCCCGGCAACCGACACCCGGAAAGTAGACTGACACCATGCTCGAGCTCAACGTGATCTCGCCGGTCCTGCTGTGGACGGCGATCGCGATCTACGCGGCAGCCTTCGTGGCCTACGCCTTCGATCTCGCGCGGCGTTCGCAGGCGACGGCCGATGCGCAGAACGTGCGGGAGTCGGTGCTCGTAGGGGCCGGTGGAGCAAGCATCCCCGCAGCGTCGGGCGGGTCTGATGCGGGCTCCGCCCCGCAGCGATTCGTGATGGCCAGGATCGGCACCTCGCTCACGGTACTCGGCTTCCTGTTCCACCTCGCGTCCGCTGTCACGCGTGGCATCGCCGCCGGTCGTGTGCCGTGGGCGAACCTCTACGAGTTCGCGATGATGGGCACGCTGCTCATCATCGCCGTGTACCTCGTCGTGCTCACGCGTATCGACCTGCGGTTCCTCGGCACGTTCATCACGGGCCTCGTCGTCGTGCTGCTCGGCCTCGGAGCGACCAACTTCTACGTCGACGTCTCGCCGCTGATGGACCCGCTGAAAAGCGTGTGGCTCGTCATCCACGTGTTCGTCGCCTCGCTCGCGACGGCATTCTTCGCGCTGGCTTTCGCCCTCTCGGTGATCCAGCTCATGCAGTCGCGACGTGAGCGCCTGCTGGGCGAGGGGGCGACCAAGACGGGCCCAGGCTTCCTCCGCACCTTCCCGAACGCGGTGCGCCTGGAGAGCCTGGCGTACATGTTCACGATCATCGGGTTCATCCTCTGGACCTTCACTCTCATCGCGGGCTCCATCTGGGCGTACTACGCCTGGAGCCGCTTCTGGGGCTTCGACGTGAAGGAGACCTGGACCTTCGTGATCTGGGTCATCTATGCCGGCTACATCCACGCACGGGCTACCCGCGGTTGGCGGGGCAACCCCTCGGCGTGGCTCGCGATCGTCGGATTCTCGGCCGTGATCTTCAACTTCACGATCGTGAACGTCTTCTTCAAGGGTCTGCACGCCTACTCCGGCCTGAGCTGAGCCGCGCTCGGCTGCGACGACTCGGCTGCGAAATCCCGGCTGCGAAATCCCGGCTGCGAACACTCAGCTGCGAAAACAGAGACCTCCTGCATCAGGCCCGGCGCGTCCACACAGGACACGCGGGGCAGAGTGCGGGAGGTCTCTGTTTCGGCCGGAGTGGGAGCGAGGTCAGCCGCCCAACGGCAGGACCTCGGCGTGCTCGATGCCGTCCTCGTACCAGACCAGCTCGGCTTCGGTGATGGTCTCGGCGGGCGCAGGCTCGAGAGCACGCGACTCGGGCTGCGCGAAGTGCGACCAGACCTCCGGGTCGAGAGTCTTGCCGTAGAGCACCGAGAGGTGGAAGGTCCACTCCTCCAACGGCAGCTCGCCCAGGCGGCGGAAGTCCGTGGCATCCAGCGCGGTGGTCAGGGACGAGTACGCCGAGACGAGTGATGCGGTGCGGGCGAGGCGCACGATCAGGATCTGCCACGGCGTGGGGAACTCGTCCACGGCCTCGGCGGTGATCTCGATCGGCGTCTGCTGCGCCGCCCAGGAGCGGATCAGCGTGGCGAGTTCGTCGCGCCGCTCGGGCTCGTAGAAGCCTCGGAGCGTGACGTGCCCGGTGTGCGGTCGTCGTACCGGAGCGCCGAGCCGTGCGAGTGCAGTGTCCTGCACTTCCCGGTAGGTATCGGCGACCTCGACAGTGGGCCGGAGCACGAGGTACTGCTGCCCCTCCAAGCTCTCGAGCTGGTCGGGGGTGTCC
This sequence comes from Microbacterium sp. CCH5-D1, assembly GCF_001557335.1. Classification (NCBI taxonomy): domain Bacteria; kingdom Bacillati; phylum Actinomycetota; class Actinomycetes; order Micrococcales; family Microbacteriaceae; genus Microbacterium; species Microbacterium sp. CCH5-D1. The sequence goes on along the minus strand of NZ_LSJW01000214.1, from coordinate 135 downwards.
ATGAACGGTCGACGCATGTCAGGAGCCTAGGTCCTGGTCACCGCATGCGAAAACGGAGACCGTCACGCGCACGGCTCGGCGCGTCACATGTCGACGCGCTGAGCTGAGGGGAGATGGTCTCCGTTTTGGCAGGGC
>NZ_LSJW01000213.1:0-5959 GCF_001557335.1 Microbacterium sp. CCH5-D1 | reverse complement strand
CGTGGGAGTGCTCGCGCTCATCGCGCTCATCGCCGGTCCTCTGCTCGGCATCGACCTCAGCGGGTTGGTCGGCGGCGGCGCTCCGAGCGGAGGCAGCGAGCCGGCCGGCGGATCGGCCATCGAGAACTGCGACACGGGGGCCGATGCCAACGCGAACGTCGACTGCCGCATGGCGGGTGCGCAGGTCGCCCTCGATGCCTTCTGGAGCGACAACGTCGAGGGCTACCGCGCGCCGGAGATGATCGTCGTCGACGGGGCGACCTCGACGCAGTGCGGCACCGCCTCCAACGCCGTCGGACCGTTCTACTGCCCACCGGAGGAGAAGGTGTACGTCGACCCCACGTTCTTCCAGCTCATGCAGCAGCAGTTCGGAGCCTCGGCCGGTGATCTCGCCCAGCTCTACATCGTGGGCCACGAGTGGGGGCACCACATCCAGAACATCACGGGCGACATGGACCGTTACCCGAACAACGGAACGGGCCCCGGCAGCAACGGAGTGCGCATCGAGCTGCAGGCCGACTGCTACGCAGGCGGGTGGCTCGGGCGGATGACGGAGCAGGAGGACGCCGAAGGCAATCCGTACCTGGAGAAGCCGACGGAGCAGCAGATCGAGGACGCGCTGAACGCGGCAGAGGCCGTGGGCGACGACCACATCCAGGAGCAGTCCGGCTTCTCGAATCCGGAGACCTGGACGCACGGCTCCAGCGAACAGAGGAAGCGATGGTTCGCCGAGGGCTACCAGAACGGTCTGGGTGTGTGCGCGCAGGTGCTGACCCTGCCCGCCGATCAGCTGGATCCGTGATACCGGACAGGTGCGAGAACGTCCGCTACCGTTGACGATGTAGTCAGCACGACCGGCCGGGGGACCGATGATGAAGAAGACGGATGCACTGTATCCACCGATAGAGCCGTACGAGACCGGGGAGTTGCTCGTCGGCGACGGCCACCGCGTCTACTGGGAGGTCAGCGGCAATCCTGACGGCAAGCCCGTGGTCTTCCTCCACGGCGGCCCCGGCAGCGGGACGTCCCCCTGGCAGCGGCGGTTCTTCGACCCGAAGCGCTACCGGATCGTGCTGTTCGACCAGCGCGGCTGCGGACGCAGCACCCCGCATGCGAGTGCTCCCGACGCCGACCTCCGCTACATCACGACGGCCCACCTGATCGCCGACATCGAGCTACTGCGTAAGAACCTCGGCATCGAGAGGTGGCAGGTGTTCGGCGGATCGTGGGGAAGTGCGCTGGCCCTCGCCTACGCGCAGGCGCACCCCGAAGCCGTGACCGAGCTGGTGCTCCGGGGCATCTTCACGCTGCGTCGCGTCGAGCTCGAGTGGTTCTACGAGGGCGGAGCAGCGGCGCTCTTCCCCGATCTCTGGGAGCAGTTCATCGAGCCCATCCCGGTGCTGGAGCGCTCGCACATGATCGAGGCCTATCACCGCCGGCTGTTCGATCCCGACCCCGCTGTGCACGTCCCGGCAGCGATCGCCTGGTCCACCTGGGAAGCGGCGACCGTCACCCTGACGCCGAACGAGGCGCAGATCGAGGCGATGGCCGATCCCGACAAGGCCACGGCATTCGCCCGCATCGAGAACCACTTCTTCGTCCACCGGGGCTGGTGGGAAGAGGGCCAGTTGATCGCCGGTGTCGACGCCATCCGGCACATCCCGACGGTGATCGTGCAGGGGCGCCACGATGTCGCGACGCCGATGATGACCGCGTGGGATCTGCACCGTGCCTGGCCGGAGGCGGAGTTCGTCGTGGTCGACGACGCCGGCCACGCGGCCACGGAACCCGGCACGCAGAAGGCGCTCCGGGCGGCGACGGACCGATTCGCCCGCGCCGAGCGCTGACCGTCAGGCCCGCAGCGCTTTCATCAGGGTCTTCACGAGTCCGCTGATGCGGCCGTCCACCCGAAAGCGGGTCAGCCCCTCGCTCACTGCGGCGCCGGTCCGCGAGGAGACGAACCACGGCGGCTTCGGCAGGATGGTGAGGCGTCCGCCCCCGTTCGCGATCGGGAGCGACCGCGGGAACGGGCGGAAGGGGCCACGCAGCACGGAGCGCTCGACCCCGTCGAGCAGGAGGGCGTTGTGCACGACGCCGATGCCGCTCCCGACGTCCTCGATCGTGCCGCCGGGGAACGCGCCCCAGGTGAGGGTAGGGGTGATGAACCCGAATGCGGTCCAGCCGTTGATCGCGATGGAGCCGTAGTGGAGCGCGGCGATGGCCCGTTCGAAGCCGGTGCCGAGCGACTTCTCGGTCGCGGGGTCGATCAGCAGGTTCGCGCCGAGGGTCCCCTGCAGTCTGTCGTTCGCGTGGGCGACAGCGGCGTCGAGGAACTCCTGGCCCGTGCCAGGCACGGTGACGACGCCCAGCACCGGTGCGAAGTACTCGGTGTTCTCCAGGGCGGTCGGGTCGTCGTCGGCATCGATCTCGACGAGCAGTCGGTCGCCGAGCACGAGGGCATCGGGGTAGGCGTCGGTCGCGAGCTCCATCCGCGAGGGCGATCCCGGGTACCAGATCGGGCGCTCGGGGGCGTTCGCATACGCACGTCGCAGGGCTGCGCGGAAGGCCTCGGCCTGGTCCCAGTCGGACGACATGATCACGACCTGGCCCGCGATGCAGTTGTGACCGCAGTTCTGCAGGCGCATCGTCACGATGTGCTCGGCCTGGTAGGTGAGGTCGGCGTCGGTCCACGCGCCAGGCACCACGATGATCGGCGAGACGCCGCCCAGCTCTGCCGTGATCGGCTTCTTCAGCAGTGGACGGTTCTCGCGTCGACGTCGCTTCGTCGCGGATGCGCCGTCACCCTTCGACGGGCCCCAGACGATGGTGTCGAACGTCGCCGCCGAGCCGGTGATGTGCACGTGCACGAGGCCTGGATGACCGGTGAGATACGAGCCGGTGGCGGGCCCGCCGCGGACGATGCGCAGGAAGCCGGGCTCGATGAGGGGCGCGAGCGCGCGCTTGTACACGGGCACCAGCGCGTCCTGCGTGGGGTTCACCTTGAGCAGTGCCGTGCGGTTGCGGGCGAGCAGTTCGTAGAGCACATCGAGCACCGGGATCGAGGTCACGTTCCCCGCGCCGAGCACGAGGCCGACGCCGCCCGACTCGGTGGGCGTGCGCTGCGCGAGACCGGCTGATGCGCGTGCCGCTCCCGGGGTGATCCCCGGTTCCAGCCAGACCTCGCCCGTGAATCCGGACAGCAGGAACCTGTCGATGCCCGTGAGAGGGAAGGCGTGTACGCGGGTGCGTCCGCCCGGTGCGCGATCGATGGAGATCCCGTCGAGGGGGTTGGCACCGTTCGCGAGACGGGAGAGCGTCTCGATGTAGGCGTCGAGAGCACCGAGCACACTGTAGGGACCGCTCAGCCACTCCTCGCCGCGGAGGGGATGGCGCGCGTCCAGGCCCTTCGAGGATGCGGCCGTGTTCGCCCAGTCCTCGGCCGTCGAGGCCACGCTCGTCCGAACCGCCCGCAGCAGCGTCACCCGCTGGGCGACCGTGAGCGCCGACCACGTGCGCGCTCCGACCTGGAGGGCGTCGACAGCGGTGTCGAGCCGCTCCCGTTCGCCTTCGCCCAGCCCCGGCGCTTCGTTCTTCGGCGCACCCTTCGACGCGCTCTTCGAGTCGGCAGCGGCGGCCGCTGGGGAGGTGGCGGTTGTGCTCGCAGAAGTCATCGACGTCTCCTTCGGACGGGATCCCAGCTTAGGCGTCGGAGGTCTCGAGGGCATCGATGTCCGCGCGGCGCAGTCGGTAGCGGCGGAGCGTCACCAGGCTGCCGGCCATCAACACGGCGGGCAGGATGCTGAAGCTGAGGACGATGCCCGTCACCGCGGCCGCCGGTTGCTCGACGGTGGTGCCGGCGACGGTCGAGACGTAGCCGGTCGCTGCAAGGGTCAGGGACACCGCCGTCGCGCCCAGGGCGAACCCCACCGTCTCCCCGGCGGTCCAGATGCCGGTGAACGTGCCGGCCTGCCCTGCCCCGCTCGTACGCTCGTCGTGCGAGATCACATCGGGAAGCATCGCCATCGGCAGCGACTGCAGCCCCGCGTACGCGATGCCGGCGACGGCGACCGAGGCGTAGATCCAGAGGCCGGGCGACCACACGGCCACGACGAGCGATGCGGCAGCAGCCGTGAACAGCGCGCTGGCCATCGCGAAGGCCCGCTCCTTGCCCACGCGTGGGGCGATGACCGTCCACCCCGGGGTCGCGAGCAGCGCCGGGCCCACGAGCGCGACGAACACGAACGTCACCGCATCCTCCGAGCGCAGCACCCACGTGGCGACGTACTGCGCGCCGGCGAGCATCGTCCCGGTCGCGAGGGCCTGCAGGACGAAGGTGCCCAGCAGCGCGCGGAAGGGCTGGCTGCGTCCGAGTGCCCGGAAGCCCGACATGTACTGATCACGCCACGTGGATGCGGCGACGACCGCGCCGGGCGTGACCGCGCCGCGTTCGGCGGCGACGCCCGCTGTGCGGGAGGCGATGAGCATCCCGATGCCGATCACGAGCCCGGAGGCGATGCCCATCAGGAGGTAGCCCATGACGGGGTCGTCACCGGCGTTGCGCAACGCCGGGCCGCCGGCGCCGAACAGCAGGATGGCCGCCGTGAGCACGACCACGCGCCACCCGAGCAGACGTGTGCGCTCGTCGTAACCCCCGGTCAGTTCAGCCGGGAGGGCGACGTACGGCACCTGGAAGAGGCTGAAGGCCGTCGCGGTCGCGAGGAAGGCCAGCAGTACGCTGATCGCTCCGGCGGTCGGACCCCACGACGGCGGTACGGCGAACGTGAGGGCGAAGAAGACGGGGAGTGCGAGCGCGCCGGTGACCATGAAACCGCGACGCGATCCGGTGCGGGCGAGCTGACGATCGGATGCGGCACCGATCAGCGGATCGATCAGCACATCCCAGATCTTCGCGGCCGTCACGATCATCCCCGCAGCGAGCGCGGCGACGCCGAGGTTGTCCGTGAGGAAGTAGGTCAGCACCAGCCCGGGCAACGTGGCATAGCCGCCGGTGCCGAGCGAGCCGATCGCGTACAGCACGATCGTGCGGGCAGACAGGCGGACTGATGCTCGTTCGGGCCGAGCCTCGGTGCTCATCGCGCCAGTGTAGCGGCGCGATGAGGCCGGATCAGATCAGCGAGAGCTCGCGCAGCTTCGACTCGACGTCGGCGTTCGACGGCTCCACGTGGTGCGAGGCATCGGGGTACACGACGACGGGGATGTTGGTACGGCCCGAGATCTCCTTCGCGACGTCTGCGGCCGCGGGCTCGGCGACGAGGTCGACATACGTGTACTCCACCCCGAGCGCGTCGAGCTGCTTCTTGGTGCGGATGCAGTCGCGGCACCAGTCGGCGCCGAACATCGTGATGGTGTCGGAGGCAGGAGAAGTCATGCACCCAGCCTACGGCCGCCCGGAGGGGCTGGCGCTGAGTGGCGGCTGGGCGTTCGCCTCGGGGTGTCGGCACCCCGAGGTGCTCACAGAGGCCGGCTCTTGTAAGTAAGGGTGCCCTTACTTACACTGGGGGCATGAGCGCATGCGAACACCTGGAAGACCCCGACTGGGACGACATCGAGGGTGCCGTGCTCATCGCCGGCGATGCGGCCGATGCCGGGTTCATCGCAAGCATCGCCGCGCGGCTGCCGTGGGACGCCCAGGGGGTCGTCATCCTCGAGGCGGCGGCGCGCATCCAGTTCCGACACATCGACGTCCCCGACGGGGTGTCGGTGCGGTGGCTGGTTCGCGGAGACGGTACCAGGGCCCACACGCGAGGAGAGAGGCTTGCGAACGCGGTGCATGCCTGGTGCGTCGAATGGGCCTGCAGCGAGCCGCCTTCGCAGTGGACGGTCTGGCTCGGGCCGCACACGCCACCGCACGTGGCCCGCATGGCGCGGAGCCTCCTCGGCGTCGCCAATTGAGCTGCGCGAGGGCCAATTGAGCTGCGCGAGGGCCAATTGAGCTGCG
>NZ_LSJW01000212.1:0-5984 GCF_001557335.1 Microbacterium sp. CCH5-D1 | reverse complement strand
CGACCGGGTTGCTGTAGCGGCTGAAGTTCCAGCGTCCTGCGGGGATCTCGGTGCCGACCGGGGTCGTCGACTCGACGGCCGTGCCGCCGAACCAGTCGCGGTAGATCTGGAACGGGTCGGCGACGGACGTGCCGATCACACCACCCATGATGAGCTGGAACTCGCCACCCTGACGGGAATCGGAGAACTCCTGCCACTGCACCGTCGATGCCGTGATCTTGATGCCTGCGGCCTCGGCCTGCTCGGCGATCAGCTTCGCGGCGTCGTTGTAGTCGGTCCAGCCGTCGACCGAGGTGAGCGTGAGCTCGAGCGGAACCCCGCCCTTCTCGTAGATGCCGCTCGAACCCTTGGTGTAACCGGCGGCCTCGAGGATCGAACCGGCCTCGGCGGCGTTGGCCTCCTGCGGGCTGACCTCGTTGGCCGGGTCGGCGAGCCACTTCTCGTCACGCGGCAGCAGCGTGAAAGCCGGCGAGATGTCGCCCGTGAGGCCGACGAATGCCTTGTCCTTGATGATGCCGCGGTCGATCGCCACGTTGAGCGCCTGACGCACCGCGACGTCCGTCTGCGGGCCGGTGCAGCCGAGCTCGGCGTTCGAGCAGGTGTAGAGCACCGTCGGGTCCTGCGGGGTGTTGATCCAGTCGATCTTGCCGTTGCCGGTCACGTCATCCGGGTTGGGGATGAACATGCCGGTCCAGTCGAGCTTGCCGGCGGCGAGCAGGTCCTGTGCCGTCTGGTTGTTGTCGACCGCGATGTACTGGACCTTCTTGACGCCGAGCTTGTCGGCATCGCGGTAGTTCTTGTTCGCGACGAGGGTGTAGGACTCGCTCGTGGTCTTGTCGACCACGTAGGGGCCGGATCCGACGGGCTCCTCGTTCGTGAAGTTGGCGAAGTCCTTGACGTCCTTCCAGACGTGCTCGGGGAGGATGTAGCTCGACCCCATCCGCTGGAACTCGGTCGTGTACTGGGCAGACGAGTACGTCAGCACGGCGGTGGTGTCGTCCGTGGCCTCGGCGGAGATCAGACCGTTGCCCTCGGGGTTGTTGGCCTCGTAGTTGAACGAGAACGCGACGTCCTTGGCGGTCAGGGGCTCACCGTCGCTCCACTTGAGGTCGGGCTTGATAGTGACCGTGATCACCGTGCCGTCCTCGTTGTACTCGAACGAGTCGCCGATCAGGCCGACCGGCTCGGAGTCCGCGGTCTTGTTGTAGAAGAACAGCGGCTCGTAGATCGGCCCGAGCGCGCCGTGGAGCACGGTCGGAGCGAACGGGTTGTAGTTCGCGGCGATGGGGGTCTGGCTGCCGGCCCAGACACGCAGGGCCTTGTCGCCATCGGCGTTGCCACTGTCGCTGCCGCCGCCACAGGCGGTGAGGCCCAGGGCGAGGACGGATGCACCGGCAATCGCGGTGAGCGCGATCTTGCGCCTTCCGTTACGGATCATTTCTCTTGTTTCCTCTCGGTGCTGCACTGCAGGAGGGATCGCTCCGGATGGAGCAGAACCCCGGAGGTGGGGTTCTCGGGCCCGGGGAGACGACCGGCGGCCACTCCCGAAGGGGTTTGTTAGGACAGTAACCTAACAAACCCCGTCCTCGTGGACAAGCCTCCTCGCGCTCCTCAGATAACGTTTCGGACTCAGCCCGAATCCTCGTCACAGAGGACCACTAAGAGTCTCGATGACACTAAGATCGACATCGGAGGTTAAGGTGCGAATGACTCAAAGCGGTGACATCCGAGTCGCCGTCTCGACGGTGATCCTGACGCTGCGGAGGACCGACGACGGACGGGCGGTGCTCTCCCTGCCCCTCGTGCTGCGCACGCGCGAGCCCTTCGCCGGCCAGTGGGCACTCCCCGGAGGTTGGCTCACCTCGACGGAGTCTCCCGTCGATGCCGCGGCCCGCACCCTCGCCGAGACAACGGGACTCGCCCCCAGCTACCTCGAGCAGCTGTATGCCTTCGGAGCGGTCGACCGCTCCCCCACGCGGGTCGTCTCCATCGTGTACTGGGCCCTGTTGCGGCAGGACGACGTGACCGCGCAGAGCGCCGCACATCGCGCAGCCGGGCACTATCCCGAGAACGTCCGCTGGTTCGACGTCGAGGAGCTGCCGGACCTCGCGTTCGACCATGACCGGATCGTCGAGTACGCGCTGTGGCGACTGCGCAACAAGGTGGGGTACAGCCGAGTCGCACAGGGGTTCCTCCCCGCCGAGTTCACGCTCGCCGAGTTGCGCGAAGCCTATGAATCGATCCTCGGACGCGCCCTCGACCCCGCCAACTTCCGTCGCCAGGTGGAGGCGGCGGGCAATCTGCTCCCGACCGACCGGTTCCGCACCGGAAGCCACCGGCCCGCGCGTCTGTATCGCGACAACACCGACATCGAGCTCGCCGATCGCGGCCCGCTCCGACCCGAGGAAACGAGCATCCGATGAGCATCACCTTCGTCCCCGCTCCCGCCGTACCGCCGCTGGACCCCTCCGTCGACCATGCGATCCAGGCGATCGTCACCGGCGCGTCCACGGACGCCACGTGCGCGACGGATCTCGCCGCAGGACCGTGGGACTTCGACGCGCGGCCCGGATACGGACCGGGCTCATCGATGGGAGACGTGATCCCGACCGGTGCCCCGCGACAAGGCGAGCTGCCTTCCGAGTACCGCGAGGCTTCGGAAGAGGAACTCGACGGGAGGATCCGGGCGGCCAAGGCCACGCTCGGCGACCGGGTGCTCATCCTCGGACACTTCTATCAGCGCGAAGAGGTCGTGCAGCACGCGGACTACGTCGGGGACTCGTTCCAGCTGGCGACGGCGGCGAAGGGCAGAGCCGATGCCGAGGCGATCGTGTTCTGCGGCGTGCACTTCATGGCCGAGACCGCCGATCTGCTCTCGCAACCCGATCAGGCGGTGATCCTCCCCAATCTCGCCGCGGGGTGCTCGATGGCCGACATGGCCGACATCGACCAGGTCGAGGAGTGCTGGGAGCAGCTCGAGGACGTCTTCGGAGACCTCGCGGCCGCAGACGCCGACGGCCGCGTGCCCGTGATCCCCGTGACGTACATGAACTCCTCGGCGGCGATCAAGGGCTTCGTCGGGCGACACGGCGGGATCGTGTGCACGTCGTCGAATGCGCGGACCGTGCTGGAGTGGGCATTCGAGCGGGGGCGGCGGGTCCTGTTCTTCCCCGACCAGCATCTGGGCCGCAACACCGCCAAGGCCATGGGAGTGCCGCTCGATCAGATGCCCATGTGGAACCCGCGGCGAGCGCTGGGCGGATCCTCCGCCGAGGAGTTGCTCGACTCGCGTGTCATCCTGTGGCACGGGTTCTGCTCCGTGCACCGACGCTTCACGGTCGACCAGATCGACCAAGCGCGCACCGATCACCCCGGTGTCCGCGTGATCGTGCACCCCGAATGTCCGATGGAGGTCGTCGACGCCGCCGACGAAGCAGGGTCGACCGAGTACATCCGCCGGGCGATCGACACGGCGACCGAACCGACCACCTTCGCGATCGGCACCGAGATCAACCTCGTCCGTCGACTCGCTGCGCAGTATCCGCAGCACGAGATCTTCTGCCTCGACCCCGTGGTGTGCCCGTGCTCGACGATGTACCGCATCCACCCCGGCTACCTCGCGTGGGTGCTGGAGGAGCTGGTGGCCGGTCGCACGCCGAACCGCATCACCGTGTCCGACGACGTCGCCGCCCCCGCTCGGGTGGCGCTGGAACGGATGCTCGCGGCGAAGCCCCCGGCGGTCGCGGGCACACGATGAAGGTCATCATCGTCGGGTCGGGCATCGCGGGGCTCACCGCGGCGCTGCACGCGCACGAGTCGGGTCACGACGTGACGATCGTCACCAAGGGTGACCTCGGCGACGGCTGCACCGGGTTCGCTCAGGGGGGTGTCGCCGGAGCGTACGGCCCGGGCGACTCCCCGTCGTCGCATGCCGCCGACACGCAGATCGCCGGCGCCGGGCTGTCCGATCCGGACGCGGTGAGTGTGCTGGTCGCCGACGGCGCGGAGCGGATCGCCGAGCTGATCGCACGGGGTGTCGGCTTCGACCGCGACGACGACGGTTCACTGCGACTCGGACGCGAGGCGGCGCACAGCCATGCCCGCATCGCGCATGCGGGCGGCGATGCCACCGGGGCGGCGATCTCCGCGGCCCTCGTCGAATGCGCACGTCGCGCGCGCATCCCTGTTCTCACCGGCGCTTTCCTTGTCGACCTCGTGAAGCGCGACGGTGTCGTTCGGGGTATCCGAATCCGTCACGACGGTGTGCTCTCGACCCTCCAGGCCGACGCCGTGATCCTCGCCACCGGCGGTGCCGGCCAGCTCTACGCCCACACCACCAACCCCGGAGGAACGACGGGTGACGGCATCGCCGCCGCGCTTCGCGCAGGTGCAGCGGTCGCCGATCTGGAATTCGTCCAGTTCCATCCCACCGTCCTCGCCTCCGGCCCGGCGTTCCTGATCTCCGAGGCGGTGCGCGGTGAGGGCGCGGTTCTGGTGGACGACCGTGGCCGCCGGTTCATGTTCGACAGCCACCCCGACGGTGAGCTCGCGCCGCGGGACGTGGTGTCGCGAGCGATCGCACGGCGCGCCGCGGCTCAGGCTGCGCCCGTCAGGCTCGACGCCACGATGCTCGGAGCCCGCACGCTCGCGCTCCGCTTCCCGACCATCGACCGTGTCACGAGAGAGCGTGGCTTCGACTGGGCGAAGACCCCCCTGCCCGTGACCCCGGCGGCGCACTACCTGATGGGCGGCGTGGTCACCGACCTCGACGGACGCACCACGGTGCCAGGGCTCTTCGCCGTAGGAGAGGTCGCCCGCACTGGCGTGCACGGGGCCAACCGGCTGGCATCGAACTCCCTGCTCGAGGGCGCGGTCTTCGGGGCTCGCGCGGCGGCAGCGCTCACGGTGCCCTGGCCTCTTCCGGAACAGGAGCACACCCCTCCCGAGGTGAGCCTAGACGCGAACGTCGCTGACCCCGAACCGGGGTTCACCCGCTCCGCACTGCAGCGGCTGATGTGGGACGAAGTGGGCCTGCTGCGCACGGGCGAGGGCCTCACCCGGGCGCTCGGCGTGCTGCAGGGGTGGGCCGGCGCCCCCACCACGCCCACGACCGTGACGGAGCACGAGGATGCGAACCTGCTGCTCCTCGCGCAGGCGACGGCGGCGGCGGCTCTGAAGCGCACCGTTTCCGTCGGAGCACATCATCGTGTCGACACGGATGCGACAGGTGCCCCTTCTTCATCCCCCACACCCTCATCGATCCTGGAGACCGTCTGATGCTGACCCCCGCCACTCTGCACCGCGTCGTCGGCGCCGCACTGGAGGAAGACGCTCCGTGGGGCGACCTCACGAGCACCACGCTGCTGCCCGCCGAAGCCACGGCCACGGCCGATCTCGTCGCACGAGAAGCCGGGGTCTTCAGCGGAGGCGAGGTCTTCGCCGCCGCCTTCCGTCTCACCGATCCGTCCGTCCAGGTGGATCTGCACGTCGGCGACGGTGACGAGTTCGTTGCAGGAGACGTCCTCGCCTCGGTATCCGGTGCGGCGCGCAGCGTACTGACTGCGGAGCGCGTCGCCTTGAACTTCACGCAGCGGATGAGCGGCATCGCCACGCTCACCGCCGCCTACGTGGCGGCCGTCGACGGCACCGAGACGCGGATCGCCGACACCCGCAAGACCACTCCCGGTCTGCGCGCCTTCGAGCGTCACGCCGTCGAGTCGGGCGGCGGCCGCAATCACCGGCACTCCCTGTCCGACGCGGTGATGGCGAAGGACAACCACCTCGCGGTGCTGAAACGCTCGGGCCTCGACCTCGCGGCCGCCCTGCGCGCGGCCCTGTCCCGGCTCCCCCATACGACCCACGTCGTCGTCGAGGTCGACCGTCTCGACCAGATCGACGCCGTCCTGGACGGTGGAGCGGATACCGTGCTGCTCGACAACTTCTCGCTGGACGACCTGGAGCGGGGCGTGGCCCTCATCGGCGGT
>NZ_LSJW01000211.1:0-3077 GCF_001557335.1 Microbacterium sp. CCH5-D1 | reverse complement strand
CGATCACTCGTGTGGCTCCGACCGGCATCGATCCGGTGACCTTTCGATTTTCAGTTGGATGCGGTGAGGTGATGGGGGCTCGTTGGTCGCCGCTTGCCGCGTGATTCCGTGGAAATCGTCACCGTTGGTTGTGGCTGATCTGAGGTGGTCTCAGTCGAACTACCGGCACAGAACCGGCACGGGCGTCGGTTAGACTCGCCAACCAGCGTTTGCGGCGAACCACTCGCTGTCTGCCCAAGCCTGCATTGCGAGGTATGGCCACCTACTAGGTGAACCGCGGCCAGATAGCCGAGCGTGGCGCATGCTGCGCGCTTGATCCGCGAGTAGCACGGAGACCCCTTCGGTGTCGCCACGATCGAAAGTCTCGTCTAGGAGTAGCACGTAGTCGGCGAGGAGGTCAGCCGCATTGTCTTCATAGAGTTCAAACAGCTTGAAGCGCTCGTAGTGGGTGCGTACTCGGACGGCGAGTTCATCTGACCATTCTTCCGGCGCACTGATGGCAAATCGCACAGGGGCGCCCGGCTCCTCTACTACCCGTGCGCTTATCCACTCCGAGTCCCCCAGGTCGTCGAAATACGGATGAAGGTACTGCTCATCTGCTTGACCCGCGAAATACGAACTCTTGCGATGGTTGCATGTTGTGCAGATCGGATAGAGATTATCAGGGACGATTGCCAGACCCGGCCAGAGCTCCTTGGGCAGGTAATGGTCCAACGCTGCAACCTGGCGCTCCATGCAGATGGGACACTTGGACCGCGGCGAGGACGCCCTAAGCCTGTTGTAGTAGAGGCGTGCGTTTCCCTTTTTGTTTGCCAACTTGCTTCTGTACACGTAGCGAATATCGTCCGCAAGCTCCGACGTGACAGTTCTGTTCCCTCGGGGCATCGTGTACCACGTAGAGGCGTCGGCCCGGCTTCGTAGTCTCTCTTCATGCCGGAGAAGGGTGTCCTCCGCCGCGCTCACCCGTGAAGTTCGGGCCCCGCCGCCGATCGCAGCGAGGATTTCTTTCACCCCGAAAACGGGGCGCTTGAGCGGAATCATCGAGCCGTCCGGCTCGAGAACCATGATCGGAGTATTGCTCTTGCCTCAAAGCCAAGCTCATCGTTGAAGTCCGCCACTATGGACTCATAGTCGGCATCGGTCCGCGTCAATGCAGCGTCAGTCAACATCTTGTGGAAACCGGATGCCTGCACCTCAAGGCCGAAAACGGCGCTAGTGAGCACGCCTACGTTTTCCCCGAAGGTTTCGCGATCCGGCCGGTCAGCCGTCTGGATCGACCCGTGCCGCGAAATCACGTGGACACAGTTCGCGGGCACTTCCTGTAGTACCACCGGTGAATGCGTGGCGATGATGGCCACGCCGTTTCGTTTCTTCATCAACTCCGACAAGGCGCGCACAAGAGCAGACAGCAGTGGCGGATGCAGATGCCCCTCCGGTTCGTCGATGAGAACGAGGCTCTGCTCTGTAACCGTCTCAACGAGCCTTGTGATGGTCAGCAGAACAATCTTGTGACCGGAACTGAGTTCGCCGAACAGTTCCTTGGCGGTTTCCACGAAGAACTCTTCGTCCTCTAGCGACGCGTTCGCGAGGTTCGACACTTGGGCATCGGCGAAGTTCACGTCGCTTTGAAGGGTCTCCAGCGCTCCACGCCACAGGTCGCGCGACTTCTCACTAATAACGCGCCACGCTGACTGCGCGAACGAGCCCGCGAGCTTCTCTGCTGGCCGTGTTTGCAGCTTCTTCTTCACATTCTGGTGCAGTCCGACGTAGGAGTACGCGACCGGGTACGTGAGGGGGTCATCCTCAACAGGGACCTTGACCACATCGAATGCACTGAAGCCGATGTGTACCAGATTGGCAACAGGCGGCCTCTCCGTATCGGAGCTGATGACGCACCCGGTTTCGTCGAGCCCCAAGAAAGTTTGCGTTATTTCACTTAGCAACGTGGTCTTGCCAGAACCATTGCGACCGATAAGCACGTGGACATTCGTGGGCGGAGTTGACCGCGGAGCGACCGCGAACTTGAGACGTAGCGGTTCCTCAAGACCGTCTTGCGACGCATTTGGCTTCACGAACGTAAAGTCAAAGCTCGCGACAGCATCAGTACCTGTGATGATTTTGTGAAAAATTCCCTCTACGGACGTAGATGCCACGGTTCGAGTCAAAGACTCATAGACGACAGGTGTGCCTCGCAGTTCATTGAAGACCTCTGGATCAATCGCCAAGTCACGTAGTGCATTCAGTACCGACGCAGCGCCCGAGCCGAGAACTGCGTTAAGATTCTCGTAGTATGACTCGTCCTGCCCTACGGAAACAAAGCCCTCGGGAAGTTCCTCGAAGGTCTGCGGCAGCTCCGTACGGTCCCCGTTGGTCTCCTTCGACTTGACGTAATCCTGTACGACGCTGCCGATCTTCACCCCGCCAAGATCTTTCCGCTCTCCCCGCGGGGTCGCGTAATAGGCGTAGTACGAGGTCTTGAACTGCCACCAGTCATTCCAGGACATGAGCTGGAGAAGGATTTCGTCGCGGAAGTCGCCGTCGCGCAGGTCGCTACGACTGATGACACGGAACCTCATGTACTTCCAATCTCGCGGATGGTGCACGAGGAGTCCGGGGCTTCCGTGCTCCTGGTCAATATCGGAAGCCTACCGCGCTCCCACCCAAGTCGCTCTCACGCTGAAGCGGTCAAGTAGCGCCAGTGAGCCGGCCGGCCGAAGGTCGGCCTTGAATGAGCAAAGAAAGTTCTCACAACGGCGCACCGTCAACGCTATTGGCCAGCCGCTTCGACGTGACGCGCGGCTCCCGCGGCGGCCGAATCTGAGGTCCAACCGGCACGAAACCGGCACGAGCTTCACGCCAGGGACATCTAGTCTCGCCGCGCTCGCTTACAGGAAGGAGTTCCACTCGCTCGATGCTCGGGCCGGAACAGGCCAGAGGGGCGGCCCAGAAAATGCTTCTCATCAGGTCAAAGCAAAACCCCCGCCATGTAGAAGCTAGGCGAGGGTTTCTGGAGTGATTGTAACGATCACTCGTGTGGCTCCGACCGGCATCGATCCGGTGACCTTTCGATTTTCAGT